>JAUNSE010000003.1 GCA_030539415.1 Desulfovibrionaceae bacterium | reverse complement strand
ATCGAAGGCACCATCCGTGTCTCCGACATGGCCCAGCAGATGAGCCTCAAGGCCAACGAGCTCATCAAGGTGCTCTTCAATCTGGGCATCATGGCCACCATCAACCAGTCCATCGACTTTGACACGGCCGCAGTGCTCGCTGCCGAATTCAACTACGAGGTCGAGCGCACCGGCTTCGAGGAAAAGGACTATCTGGAGCCCTCCGCTCCCGACAGACCGGAGGATCTGAAGCCCCGTCCGCCCGTGGTCACCATCATGGGCCACGTCGACCACGGCAAGACCTCGCTGCTCGACGCCATCCGCAAGACTCATGTCACCAGCGGCGAAGCCGGCGGCATCACCCAGCATATCGGCGCCTACCACGTCAACACCAAGAACGGCGACGTCGTCTTCCTGGATACGCCCGGCCATGAGGCCTTCACGGCCATGCGCGCCCGCGGCGCCCAGATCACCGACCTGGTCATCCTGGTCGTTGCCGCCGACGACGGCGTCATGGAGCAGACCCGCGAGGCTGTCAACCATGCCCGCGCCGCCAACGTGCCGATCATCGTGGCCGTGAACAAGATGGACAAGCCCGGCGCCAATCCCGACCGCGTTCTGCGCGAACTGGCCGAAATGGGCCTTCAGGCCGAAGAGTGGGGCGGCGACACCATCGTGGTCAAGGTTTCCGCCAAGACCCATCAGGGCCTCGACGATCTGCTCGAGCTGCTGGCTCTGCAATCCGAGGTCATGGAACTCAGGGCCAATCCGAACAAGCCCGCCCGCGGCCACATCATCGAGGCCAAGCTGGACAAGGGCCGCGGCCCCGTTGCCACGGTTCTCATTCAGGAGGGCACGCTGCATCAGGGCGACAACTTCGTCTGCGGCACCTTCTCCGGACGCGTCCGCGCCCTGCTCAATGACCAGGGCAAGAAGGTGCGCGAGGCCGGTCCCTCCATCCCCGTGGAGGTGCAGGGCTTCACCGGCGTTCCGGTGGCCGGCGAGGAATTCGCCTCCATCGCCGATGAAAAGGTGGCCCGCCGCATTGCCGACGCCCGCGCCATCGCCCAGCGCGAGAAGGAGCTGGCCAGCGAATCCAAGATCACTCTGGAATCGTTCCTGGCCTCTTCCGCCGACGAGGAGCAGAAGACCCTCAACCTGGTGGTCAAGGCCGATGTGCAGGGCTCTCTGGAAGCCGTCCAGGGCTCTCTCAAGAAGGCCAGCACCGACAAGGTCACCGTCAACGTGGTGCACGGCGGCACCGGCGCCATCTCCGAGTCGGACATTCTGCTGGCCTCGGCGTCCAAGGCCATCATCATCGGCTTCAACATCCGTCCCACGGCCAAAATCAAGGAAGTGGCCGCCCACGAAAACGTGGATATCCGCTTCTACGACATCATCTACAAGCTGGTGGACGATGTGAAGAGCGCCATGGCCGGCCTGCTGGCCCCGGTGGAGCGCGAGGTCTACCTCGGCCAGGCCGAGGTGCGCCAGACCTTCACCCTGCCCAAGGTCGGCACCATCGCCGGTGCCTATGTGGCAGACGGCAAGCTGCTGCGCAACGCCGGCGTCCGCCTGCTGCGCGAGGGCGTGGTGGTCTGGACGGGCCGCATCAGCTCGCTCAAGCGCTTCAAGGATGACGCCAGGGAAGTGGCCCGCGGCCAGGAATGCGGCATCGGCCTCGAGAACTTCAACGACATCAAGGTCGGCGATATTATCGAAGCCTTCGAGACCGTGCAGGAAGCTGCCACGCTCTAGCGGACTGTGACACAACTTCGGCCCGGGGGCTCTGGTCCCCGGGCCCAATCTCATGTATGCTTATAGCCCATCTCACAGTTGAATTTTCCCTAGACGGCAACGACAACCTCAAGGCCAAGCGGCGCGTGGCCAACAGCCTCAAGCAGAAGACGCGCAACCGCTTCAATGTCGCCATCGCCGAAACGGCACCGAGGACAGCCTGACCAGGCTGTGTCTGTCCGTCATTTCCATATCCAACTCGGAACGGCATCTGCGCAGCCGCATGGACAAATGCCTGCTCATGATGGAGGCTGTCTGTCCCGAGGAGCTGGTGGACTCATCACTGGAAATATATGCAGCTGACTGATCTGGCCTTTCCCCTAGCCTGGCGCGAACGTGCCGCCCTCATGGCCCGTGCGCTCTTGGATCACGACATGTACCTCGTGTGCGCGCACATCCGCCTGGATGGAGACGCACTGAGTTCCATGGCGGCCATGGGCTGTTTTCTCGAGCAGAATCACAAGCGCTTTCTGCTCTACGCCCCCTTCGGCGTCCCCGAAAACTACGACTTTCTGGAGCTTCCCGCTCCTGTCTACCGCTCCCTCGAGGCGCTGCCCTTCAGGCCGCGCACGGTGCTGGCCCTGGACTGCGGCGATCCCGGCAGACTGGGCGAGGAGCTGAGCCGGGAAATGAGCGATTTCTCGTGCATCAATATCGACCACCATCCCGGACCCGGCATGGGTTCCATCGCCTCGCTGGTGGTGCCCGAGGCCTCCTCCACCACGCAGGTGATCGCCTCGGTGCTCCATGCCGCGGGCTGCGAACCGGAGGGCAGACTGGCTCAGGCTCTCGCTCTCGGGCTCATCACGGATACGGGCGGATTCAGGCACGCGAACGCCTCTCCCGAGGTCTTTGCCCTGGCGGCCCTGCTGGAGCAGAACGGCGTTTCCATCCACAAGCTTCGCGAGAAGCTGGAAAAGACCTGGTCCTACGCGCGCATGCGCCTGTGGGGACACATGTCCAGCCAGCTGCAGCTGCTTGACAACGGACGGCTGGCCCTCTGCTGCCTCTCTCTGGACAGCATGGAGGAGCTGGGCGCCAAATCCGAGGACACGGAAGGCTATGTGGAGCACATGCGCGAGCTGCGCTCCGTGCTGGCCGCGTGCCTCGTGCGCGAGCAGAGCGAGGGCGTCTGCAAGTTCAGCCTGCGCTCCACCGAAGGGGTGGACGTGCGCAGCATTGCTGCCTCGCTCGGCGGCGGCGGGCACGTCAACGCCGCGGGCGGAACTCTGAACATGTCGCTCGAAAGCGCCGAACGCACGCTGGTCAAGGTTGTGACCCGGGCACTGGAAGAGCAGCGAGCCGAGGCGCACGCGGCCCATTCCGCCAGATAAGCCTCGCAGTCTTCTCCGCACGGCTTCGGTCACCCGCTACCGGCGCGATTTTTTCCGGCCGCACCGGAGCGGACCGGAATCTTCAAACCCTGGTTCCTGCAGCAGACACGCAGGGCGGCGCGGAACGCAGCGGCATGACCGCGAAGGCATCTGTCCCGAACTGGAAAGACATGCGATCATGACGGCCTCTCCCTCCCATCGGCCTGCTCCCGGCCGCCTTCCGAGGGTTTCTGCCGTCTTTTGTCCTGCAAAAACTTTTGACATTTTTCAAAAAAAAAACTATAGAGCAACGTCTATGACGTTTTCCGAGAATACACTAGCTGTTCCCCAGCAGCATGGCGTCCTTGTTCTGAACAAGCCTTCCGGCCCCACATCCAATCGCTGTCTCACGGCCATCAAGCGCCTCGGCCAGAAAAAGATTGGGCATGCCGGCACGCTGGACCCTATGGCTTCAGGTGTGCTGCTTCTGCTTCTCGGTCAGGCCACCAAGCTTTCGGGCTTTCTGCTCGAGGGCGGCATGAAGGTCTATGAGGCCCGCGTCCGGCTCGGGCTGGAGACCGCGACCTGGGACATGGAGGGCGAAACCGTCCAGGAGCGTCCCTGGGAGCACGTCACAGACGAACAGGTGACAGAAGTCATCAATTCGTGGAAGGGGGACCTGGAGCAGATTGTTCCTCCCTATTCCGCTGCCAAAAGCAACGGCACACCCCTGTACCGCCTCGCCAGAGAGGGAAGGGAGGTGCCGGTCAAAATCAAAACAGTCCATATTTTTCATGCGGAAGTGCTCTCCATGGACCTTCCCATGATTACTTTCCGGGTCAAATGCAGCTCTGGAACGTACATCCGCTCCCTCGCCCACAGCTTGGGGATGCGACTCATGTGCGGAGCCGTGCTGACCAGTCTGGTCCGGGAATACAGTCACCCCTTCGCCCTGTCCCAGGCCGTGTCCCTGGACGAGGTGCTGGCGTCGCCGCAGGTTCTGCCGCAGCATGTGCGTCCCATCGAGGAGGCCCTGCCCGGCTGGCCCGTTGTCGCTCTTGATGGAGCGGCGGCGAGGAACGTGCGCAACGGCATGCCTCAGGCATGCCCGCCGGACTGCCTGCAGGAAGTGCAGGCCAACGGCGGTCAGGCACTCCTCAGGGATGAAACCGGCCTCATCGCCCTGGCCCGCCTGGCCCAGGACAGAGGACGGCCCGTGCTGACAGTGGCCCGGGGGCTTTGGTCCTGATTCAATTCTAACTTTATTCTCATCAAGGAGAACTGCTGTGGTAATGGATCCCCTGCAAAAGAAGACTGTCATTGACACCCATGCCCGCCATGAGGGCGACACCGGCTCCCCGGAAGTGCAGGTTGCCCTGCTGACCGCCCGCATCGAGGGCCTCACCGAACACTTCAAGGTGCACAAGAAGGACTTCCACTCCCGCACCGGTCTGCTGAAGATGGTCGGCCAGCGCCGCAACATCCTCAACTACCTCAAGAGCAAGGACATCCAGCGCTACCGTGCGCTTATCGAGAAGCTCGGACTGCGCAAGTAATGTAATATAGAAAGGGGCCTTCACGGGCCCCTTTCCTCTATAGATTTGTAACGACGTTTTTTCGAAGGGGTATCCGGGAAAATCGGAAAGCAGAATTCTGATAAAGACTTGCGGTCCATAATCGGAACAACTTCTTTTCGCTTTTCCCGGAGTCCCCTTCCAAGGAGACATGCTTGAACAACGACATTTTCAATCCGACCCGTCTCACCTGCAGCGTCCTCGGCAAGGAGTACATCTTCGAGACAGGCCGTCTGGCCAATCAGGCTGACGGCGCCGTGTGGATGCAGTGCGGCGGCACCGTGGTGCTGGTCACCGTCTGCTCCCAGACTCTCGAGCAGAGCAAGGGCTTCTTCCCGCTGACCGTTGAGTATTCCGAGCGCATGTACGCGTCCGGCCGCATCCCCGGCAGCTACTTCCGCCGCGAAATCGGCCGTCCCTCCGAGCACGAGACCCTGGTTTCCCGTCTCATCGACCGTCCCATCCGCCCGCTCTTCCCCAAGGGCCTGCAGCAGGACGTGCAGGTGCTCGCCACCGTGCTTTCCGCCGATCAGGAGAACGATCCCGACGTGCTGGCCATGACGGCCGCCTCCGCCGCCATCCATCTGTCCTCCCTGCCCTTTGACGGCCCTGTTGTGGGCGCCCGCGTGGGCCGCGTGAACGGCGAGTTCGTGCTCAATCCCACCTTCGCCCAGCGCGCCGAAAGCGACATCGACCTGGTGCTGGCCGCTTCCGCCACAGCCCTGACCATGGTCGAGGGCGAGGCCCGCTTTGTGCCCGAAGACGTGCTGATCGATGCCCTTGAATGGGCTCGCGTGCAGGTCCTGCCCCTCGTCGAGGCTCAGGAAGAGCTGAAGCGCCTGGCCGGCAAGCAGAAGATGGCCTTCACGCCCCATGAGGACGATCCCGCCCTGGTGGCGCGCGTGAGCGAACTGGCCTCCGCGGCCGGTCTGGAAGCCGCCCTGCGCGTCCCCGAAAAGATGGAGCGCAAGGATGCCCGCGCCAGAGTGAAGACCGCCGTCATGGAAGGTCTGCTCGCCGACCCGGCCTGGGCCGAAAACACCGCCGCCCTCGCCGAAGTTCCGGATCTGCTGGCAGCCCTGGAAAAGAAGACCGTGCGCAGACGCATCGTCACCGAGGGCACCCGCATCGACGGCCGCGACACCAAAACCGTGCGCCCCATTCAGATTCAGGCCGGCGTGCTGCCCCGCACCCACGGCTCCGCCATTTTCCGCCGCGGCGAAACCAAGGGACTGGCTGTCTGCACGCTGGGCTCCTCGACGGACGAGCAGCGCATGGACTCTCTCAACGGCGATGTGGTGAAGCGCTTCATGCTCCACTACAACTTCCCGCCCTTCTCCGTGGGCGAAGTGAAGCCTGTCCGCCTGTCCCGCCGCGAAGTGGGCCACGGCGCCCTGGCCGAGAAATCGCTGCGCCCGGTTCTGCCCGCCGACGAGAACTTCCCCTTCACCATCCGCGTGGTTTCCGAGACCGTCGAGTCCAACGGCTCCTCCTCCATGGCCGCCGTCTGCGGCGGCTGCCTGGCCCTGATGGATGCCGGCGTGCCGATCTCCGCTCCCGTGGCCGGCGTGGCCATGGGCCTCATCAAGGAAGAAGACAAGTTCATCATCCTCACCGACATTCTCGGTGACGAGGACGCCATGGGCGACATGGACTTCAAGGTTGCCGGCACTGCCGAAGGCGTCACCGGCATCCAGATGGACATCAAGGTCGAGGGGCTTTCCACCGACATCATGCGCGCCGCCATGCGCCAGGCCCATGAAGGCCGTCTGCACATCCTGGGCGAGATGACCAGGGTGCTGGCCGAACCCCGCAAGGAGCTTTCGCCCTATGCGCCGCAGTTCAAGGAACTGTATGTCAATCCCGACATCATCCGCCTGATCATCGGCCCCGGCGGCAAGAACATCAAGGCCATCACCACCGCCACCGGCTCCTCCGTGGATATCGAGGATTCCGGCCGCATCTCCGTCTTCTCCCCCACAGCCGAGGCGCTCGAGCGCACCTGCCAGATGCTGCTCTACTACGATCAGCACGCCGAAGTGGGCAAGAACTACACCGGCAAGGTCAAGAAGATTCTGGAAATCGGCTGCATCGTCGAGCTTCTTCCCAACGTCGAGGCGCTGGTCCACATCTCCCAGCTTGACACGGCCCGCGTGCCGCAGGTGACCGACGTGGTCAGCCTGGGTCAGGAGCTGACCGTCAAGGTCATCGAGATCAACGGCGACCGCATCCGCGCCAGCCGCAAGGCCGTGCTGCTCGAAGAGCAGGGACATCCCTGGAATCCCGAGGAAACGGCCCGTCCGGCCCGCAGCAGCGAGAGCCGCGGCCGCGGTGACAGGGGCGAGCGTCGCGGCGGCGAACGCAGAGGCGGCGGCCGCGAGCGTCATTAGACCGCACTTCCACATGCCGGTGCCGGAGTCCGCGGATTTCCGGCGCCGGCCGCATACCGTCCGCATTCGATCAGTACAAGGATAGCTGAAATGGCCAACAAGAAGCAAAAGGCCGCCCAAGAACCTGCGGCAGACGGCAAGCAGTCCGGCCTCCCCACTCCCGAGGAGGCCCGCGCCCAGCTGAGCGGCGCCAACAGAATTCATTTCGAAGGTCTGGGCATGCCCTGGGCCGTGCTGCTCGGCGGGCCCGTCCAGCAGCTGATGCCTCAGGTTGTCGGCACCGTGCTGCAGGGCGGCGGCACCCGTCCGGCCTGGCACTGGACCCGCAGCGATCAGGAGTACTTCCTGATGGCCTGGCCCAAGGATGAACCCGTGCGCGCCGCCGTGCTGGTGTCCGGAAAGAAGGACGAAAAGCTGCAGCCCGTTGATGCCTTCCCCCTGATTCAGGGGCTGCCCAACGACCTGACCGTCGAGGATGTTGTTCCCTGGAAGCAGGGACACGGCGCCGATGTGGCCGCAGTGGTGGAAGAGGGCCGCAACCCCATGTGGTTCTATGACCCGCTCTACGAGCGCGACCGCGAGGATCTGACTCCCGGCGTCAAGCAGACGTTCCTGGTGGGCGGACTGGCCTTCTCCCTGCGCAAGGCGCTGCTGGACAACCTGACCATCACCCAGGGTCCCTACTACGAGGAGCACGCCAGAAAATGGCTTGAGGAGCATCCCGAAGCCAAGCGTCTGGATGTGCCCCCGCTGCAGATTCCTCTGACCGGACGCCATCTCATCATTCCCGGCCGCCAGTTCGGCGAATACCAGATGCGCGCCACTGTCGAGCAGGTGGAGGACCACAAGCTTGACAGGATGGATGTGAAGCTGCTGTACGTGCGCTTCCCCTTCGAGGAGCGCGAACCCCTGCTTCTCCCCCTCTACGCATCCAAGGCCGTGCTCAAGGATTACGAGCCCAAGGAAGGCGACGAGATAGACGCCTATGTCTGGCTGCAGGGCCGCATCATCGATATCGATGATCCGAACGCCCCGGTTCCTGACGGCTTCGTCTCCGAGCCGGCCGGCACGGAACCCAAGCCCGAGGCCTGATTTTTTCACAATTGACGGGAGGGCCCCTTTTCCCTTCGGGAGAAAAGGGGCCTTTCCTTTTTTCCGGACCGGATGCCTCGGCCTTTCGGCGAAGACGAAAATTTCGCACCGGTGTAATTATTGCCATTACACCGGCAGTTCTGGTAAAGAGCCTTCAGAAGAGGCAAACACCATGCAGTTCTCCACAAGACTATCCGTCGCAGCGCACATACTGCTCTGCATCGCCGTCACAGCGGGACAAACCAAGACGACATCGGCCTTTCTGGCCGGCAGTGTGGGCGTCAACCCCGTCATAGTGCGCAACACTCTGGGCCAGCTCAAGGCCGCGGGGCTTGTGCGCGTGGAGGCCGGCGTCGGCGGTGCCAGCCTGGCCAGAGACCCGGCGGACATCACCCTGCTCGATGTCTTTCAGGCCGTCGAGCCTCAGGAAGCACTGTTCCACTTCCACGAAAAGCCCAATCCGCTCTGCCCCGTGGGCCGCAACGTGCATGCCGTGCTGGACAGGCGGCTTGTTTCGGCAGCGAAGGCCCTTGAGGACGAACTCGCCTCTGTCACGCTGCGCTCGCTCATAGATGAAATGGAGGCGCGCATCGGTGCGGAAGACGACGGGACATCCGCCAGCTGACAGCACAGGCGGAGACGATGCCGGCTGACGCGATGCACGCGCGGTTTGCGCTGCCGGCAGCGTCTGCAGTATAATGCCGCCAGCACCATGCCTGTCTTTCGCCGTTCGGCTCCATAACCGCGTGCGAAGCACCAGAATTCGGACAACGGAACACAAAGGAGCTCTCTATGTCCACAAAGGAAGCAACCTGCCAGGTCGACGGCAGGGACTACCCGATCAGTGTGACCCTTGAAACCATTCAGGGCAAACTGTACGACAGATATACCATCTCCATTGCCGCAAATGAAAAAAGCATCCTGCTCATGCCGGCCGGGACGGCCACCCCTGAGGATCTTCAGGACTTTATCAGAGCGTTCAGCGACATGGAGGCAAGCGCGGAGGAATGCGGCAATGTGCGCTGCTACGTGCTGACTCCCGGTGGTCTGCGCACGGCGTACGCCTTCGGCATCTTCCCCAACCTGCACACCCCGGACGTCCGCGAGCTCTGCCTCTATGTCTGGTCGGAGCTTTTCGGCGCTCAGCAGCGGCCGCCGGCCAAGGCCTTCTATTTTGCCTCGAACATGAAGGCCGTCCATGCCAGACTGACCTTTCTTGCCGTGTCCGAGGGGACTGCCCTTGTGGAGGCGCTCTGCTGCCAGCCTTCGAGCTCGGCTCTGGCCGAATGGGTGACGGGAAATGTGGCCGCGCCGGACAACATGTTTCTCAATACCGGCAACCCTCTTTCCGGCACGAAGCCGTCCTCCTACTGGGCCGAACAGGAATACGGCAAGTAGCACGCCGGACGGCGCTTTCTGAACGACTTTTTCCCCGCGGACGCATTCCGGTCCGCGGGGCTTTTTCTTCTACCTCCCGGGACTGCCGGCCGCATCGCGCATCTGCTCGAGAAACTGGCCGGCCGCCCGTGAAAGCAGAACGTGCCGCTTCCAGACCAGAGCATAGGGAATGACAAGGTCTGGAGCCAGAGGGCGGTAGCAGACCCCGCTTTCAAGCTCGTCCGCACCGGGACGCGCGCAGGTCACAAAGACGCCCAGACCGCTCTTCACAAAAGGAACGGGACTTCCGTTCAGCACATTGTATGTTGCCACGATATTGAGCTTTTCAAGCTCTGTCCGCGCCCACCGGGCAAACCTGCGCTGCAGGCCGGCGCGGTGATGAAAAATCAGGGGCAGGGCGCGCAGTTCCTCACTGCCGATGGAGTCACGCTCCGCAAGAGGGCTGTCGCTGCGCACAAGCACCCCCCAGTTCGCGACGTCCGGCAGGGCGAGGCCCTCATACGTGACTGTGTCGACAGGCTCCAGAAAGACGGCGAAATCCAGACTTCCACCGTCCAGCCTGGCCGCAATCTCCGCCTCTTCTCCGCCATGAAAGTGAAACCGTATGTCCGGCCATTTCATGCGCACGCGCGCGGCCGCTTCCGTCACCGAGACAGGCGTGCTGCCTCCGATGGAGACAGTTCCGGCAATATTGCGCGCGCCGACTCCGGCCATCTCCTGCTCGGTCTTGTCAAAAAGCGCCACTATCTCCTCGGCCCTGTGCCTGAGCAGCAGCCCCTCCTCTGTGAGACCAAGCTTTCTCCTTCCCCTGACAAGAAGCCGGCAGCCGAGTTCGTGTTCAAGCTCCATCAGCTGCTTGGACAGAGAGGGCTGGGCCATGTGCAGACTCTCTGCCGCCCTGGTGATGCTTTCCTCCCTGGCCGCTGCCAGAAAATAGCGAAGCACGCGCACATCCATGACACATTCCTCCCGGTTTGCTGCCCGCCGCCGCATTTCTGCCGCCGTGCGGGTAATGTCGTCTGCTTTTTCATTCCTTCAGGCTATGTTCAAGAATAGTCAATAGCTATTTGCTATTTGTCCGGCATCTTCTGTATACATCCCATTCCGCGGGATGCCGCTTTTTTAAGCGAGTCCGTCTCTCGCGCGAAAGGACAGGAAAAATGAACAGAAGCAAGCACGGAAGCGCTCACGCAATAGACATGCTGCACGGAGGCATCTGGAACAAAATTCCACAGTTCGCCCTGCCGCTGGCCTGCACCGGCATTCTCGAACAGCTCTTCAACGCCACCGGCATAGCCATTGCGGGCAATTTCGCTCCGGTGAACGGCACTGCCGCCATTGCGGCCATCGGCGCCAACACCCCCATCATAGGCTTCATCGTCAGTCTCTTCATCGGCATCTCCCTGGGAGCCAATGTCGCCATCGCCATCGCCATAGGCCGCGGCGACAGCAGGGCCGTGCACAGGCATGTGCATACGGCCGTGGTCATGTCCGCTGCCGGAGGGCTTCTGGTCACCCTCCTTGGAGAGCTGGCCGCCGAACCCGTGCTTAAGCTGCTCAACATTCCCGAAGAGGTCCTTCCGCTGGCGCTTCTCTATCTGCGCATCTATCTCGCCGGAATGCCCGCCATCCTGCTCTTCACCTTCGAAGCGGCCGTCTTCCGGAGCATAGGCGACAGCAGAACGCCTCTTGCTGTTCTCGCCATGGCCGGCGTCCTCAACGTGCTCCTGAGCCTCTTCTTTGTCGCTGTGCTCGGCATGACCGTCAACGGCACGGCACTCGCCACCGTTCTGGCCAACATATTTGGCTGTCTGCTTCTGCTGCGGGGACTGACACGCACGCACAGCATCATCCGCGTCCGGTTCGGTCTGCTCAGAGCCGACAGAGGAAGCCTGAAGCAGATCCTGCGCACGGGTCTGCCGGCAGGCGTGCAGAGCGGTGTCTTCAACGGCGCGAACATTGTCGTCCAGGCCTTCATCAACAATCTGGGCACGAATGTTCTGGCCGCCTCGAGCGCGGCTCTCTGCATCGAACTTGTGACCTGCTACGTGCTGACCTCCTTCGGACAGGCCTGCACCACCTTCGTCGGTCAGAATTACGGTGCCGGGCAAATCAGACGCTGCCGCAGAATCTTCGTTCTCTGCCTTGCCGAGTCCTGCCTTGCCGCCGCCTCGGCCGTACTGCTTATCCTCTTCTTCGGAAGATTCGCACTATCTCTTTTCAATGCGGATCCTCAGGTCATAGAACTTGGCTATCTTCGGCTCATCATAATCTTCATCGCCTATATTTTTACAATGCTTTATGAGGTCATGTCCGGCTATCTCAGAGGTTTTGGCATCACATTTGTTCCGGCCATTCTGACTGTTATAGGCATTTGCGTCTTCCGCATCGTCTACATGCTGTTCTTCCTTCCGCTGAATGCCGATTTCAAGACGATACTGATGGTCTATCCCTGCAGTCTCAGTCTCACGGCCGCGCTCATGTTCGCGGCCCTTCTGGTCTATGCCCCTGCCCGCCGCCATGCCGGCCTTGAGAGTGGACGCCGGGCCGGCAGTCATCCTGAGACTGCGGACTGAACATGAGAGAAGCCCTCTTTCTCCCGCGGGAGAAAGAGGGCTTCTCTCATTTCAAAACGAACGTGTGGACTAGACGGTGGCCTCCGCCTTCAGCGCCTCGGCCTGAGCGGCCTGAGACAGGGCGTCCAGCAGCGGATCAATCTCGCCTTCCATGATCTTGTCCAGAGAATAGAGGGTCAGGTTGATGCGATGGTCCGTGCAGCGCCCCTGCGGGAAGTTGTAGGTGCGGATGCGCTCGGAGCGGTCGCCACTGCCGACCTGGGCCCGTCTGTCCGCTGCCAGCTCGCTGTTCTGGCGTTCCTGTTCGGCGGCCAGCAGACGGGAGGCAAGGACCTTCATGGCGCGGGCCTTGTTCTTGTGCTGGCTGCGCTCGTCCTGGCAGGTGACGACCACGCCGGTGGGGATATGCGTGATGCGGACAGCGGACTCCGTCTTGTTGACATGCTGGCCGCCGGCGCCTGAGGCGCGGTACACATCGATCTTGAGGTCTTCGGGGCGGATATCCACATCGACTTCGCCCGCTTCGGGCATAACGGCCACTGTCGCGGCAGAGGTGTGGATGCGGCCCTGCGTCTCGGTCACGGGCACGCGCTGAACGCGGTGCGCGCCGGCCTCGAACTTCAGGTGGCTGTACACGCGCTCGCCGGAAATCAGGATGATGACTTCCTTGTAGCCGCCGGCCTCGGTCGGGGACTCGCTCAGGATTTCCGTCTTCCAGCCCTTGAGTTCGGCATAGCGGGTGTACATGCGGAACAGGTCGGCGGCAAAGAGCGCCGCTTCCTCACCGCCCGTGCCCGCGCGGATTTCAAGGATGGTGTTCTTTTCGTCCAGAGGATCCTTGGGGATCAGATGCACCTTGAGGCGGTACTCGATATCGGGCAGAGCGGCTTCCAGCGTCTCCAGTTCCTCCTGGGCCATGGCCTTGATGTCCGGGTCGGGATCATGGAGCAGCTGGCGATTCTCATCGATCTGCTGCTTGGTGCTGCGATACGTCCTGAACAGTTCGACCACATCACGGAGATCCGCATGCGCCTTGCTGACCTTGCGGTATTGTTCCTGATCGGAATACACCGCAGGATCCGCAAGAGACTGCTCAAGCTCCATGTATTTTTTTTCCAGGCCTTCCAGTTTGGCAAACATGACTATTTCTCCACAAAGATGTGTCAGTATATCGTTGCAATTTGCAGATGCAGTGCAAAATTATCTAGAAAGAAGAATCTGCTGGCAGGATAACGGCATCGCCTCGGAGGGCATTTGTCAGGGTCCCGCCGAAAAATTCAAAAAAAGCCCGCGATGGGCATCGTGGGCTGCATGCTGGCATGGACCCGCGGCAGCAGGATCCATTGTCCGTTCTACGTGCGTTCGTAGGGGACCGTCTTCACCTCATAGGGACTGCCCGGTCCGAGGGCCTCCTTGAGGGCAACCAGCGCGACCTCAAGATGCTCGCGCTCGGGCTCCATGGTGGTCAGCTTCTGCAGCATGAGCCCCGGGGCGCGCAGAAGCCTGGTGCACACGCAGTCACGCATTCTTGCCGTGGATCGGATAAGCTCGTAGGAGATGCTGGCCACCGGCGCTATCAGCGCCAGCTTGAAGACCAGCGTGCCGGCATGCTTCACAAACGTGCCTTCAGGCTGCCACAGATGGAGGAACAGCGGCACCAGAACAGCATGCAGAAGCACGGACATGAACACCACGAACAGCAGGAAGGTGGTGCCGCAGCGCGGATGCAGACGGCTCTGAGCCGCTGCCAGGTCCACGTCCACGGGCCTTCCCGTCTCAAAGGCGTGAATGGTCTTGTGCTCGGCCCCATGATACTGAAAAACGCGGCGGATCTCCGGGACACGCCGTATCAGCAGTATGTAGCCCACAAGAATCAGGAGCTTGAACAGACCGTCCCAGATCTGAAATGAAACACCGCTCACATCACCGGACACGCCGGCCACATTGAGGAGCCATGTCAGACCGTGCGGAATGACCACGGACAGAAGAATGGCGAAGAACAGGGAGGCAACCAGCGTCAGCGCCAGATGCCAGCCCTCCATGGGCTCGCCGTCATCCTCTCCCTGCAGTTCGGCAGAACGGTTGAGCGTCTTTATGCCGTTGATCAGGGTTTCCACCAGTATCGGGAAACCGCGCACAAAGCGGATGCTGCGTATTCTGTCGGACAAAAAAGAAGACCACACCCGTCTTTCGCCCACTATTCTGCCGCGGAGACGGGCTCCAAGTCCATATGCGCCGCCGTTGCGCATCATAACGCCCTCCAGAACGGCCTGGCCGCCCACAAGGGGCATGTCGGTCGTCAGGAGGGCGTTCAGACAAAGAAGGCTACTTCTTCTTTTCAAACTTGGCGTACTTCTTGCGGAAGCGGTCGATACGGCCGGCAGTGTCAAGGAAGCGCTGCTTGCCGGTGAAGAACGGATGGCAGGCAGAGCACACTTCAACGTGCACCTGTTCTCCCTTGGTGGAGTACACCTGTTCGGAATGTCCGCAGGCGCAGGTGATGGTGGCCTTGTAGACTTTGGGCTGAATATCCTTTTTCATTGTTTCCCTCGCAAATATTCAAGGAAGCGCCAGTGTCAGCTTCCAGAACGGGCGGCCCCGTGAGAGTGGGCCGTAAAGAAGGGTTTCATAGCCCAATTGCGGCTATCTGGCAAGTACCTGTTTTCGCCATAGCGCAGGAGAGGCCCCGTTGGCCGTCCCGAACGGCACGCCCCGGCGGGCCGGATCGCCGCGATGCAACGGCCGGGACTTGCGCGGAGGGCTCCGCTTGGCTACAAACGAGCCATGAATCAAAAGCAAGCCACACATCACGCAAGGATACGGGCCGATCAGCTTGTCTGCGAACTGGGTCTGACCAGCAGCCGCGAACAGGCCAAGCGACTCATCATGGCCGGTCAGGTGCAGCTGCTTCCGGAAGAGGGAAGCCGCGCCCTTCCCGTGCGCGTGGACAAGCCCGGACAACTGCTCAGAAGCGGCTCGCGACTTGCCCTGACAGGGCAGGAACAGTACGTCAGCCGCGGAGCGTACAAGCTGCTGACCATTCTGGAAAGCGCCGCCCTTGATGTCACCGGGTACGTCTGCCTTGATGCCGGCGCCTCCACGGGCGGTTTCACGGATCTGCTCCTGCAGCGCGGCGCGGCCAGAGTCTACGCCGTTGATGTGGGGCACAACCAGCTGCACGAGAAGCTGCGCGCGGACTCCAGAGTGGTCAGCATGGAGGGCGTCAATCTGCGCACCGCCGGACCGGACCTCATCGGCGAGCCTGTGGACATGGTGGTGGCCGATGTCTCCTTCATCTCCCTGACGCTCGTGCTCGAACCGTGCATGGCCTGGCTCAGACCCGGCGGCTGGGTGGCCGCCCTGGTCAAGCCGCAGTTCGAGCTCGGCCCTGGGCAGACGGACCGGGGCGTCGTGCGCAGCGAGGCCCTGCGCCAGCAGGCCGTGGACAAGGTAGTCTCCTTTGCCAGGGACGTGCTTGATCTCGAGGCTCTCAGCGTGGTGCCCGCGGCCATCAAGGGCCCCAAGGGCAATCAGGAGTATCTGGCGCTGTTCCGCAGAAAGGGCGGATAGCCCGCGGAAGCCTGCGGGCCGGAGCTACTCGGCGCGGACAAAGGAGAAGCAGAGTCTGCGCATTCTGGGCCCGTCAAATTCGCACAGATAGACCGTCTGCCACTGTCCGAGGGCAAGACGCCCGTTCTCGACGGGGACAAGACAGCTCGCCCCCATGAGGGACGTCTTGATGTGCGCGTCCGAATTGCCTTCGGCATGGCGGAAGCCCCAGTTCGCGGGCACGAGCTTCGAGAAGAAGGCAAGCATGTCCGTCCTGACATCCGGGTCGTAACCCTCGTTGATTGTGACGGCGCATGTTGTGTGCGGCGAATAGACGCAGACAAAGCCGTCCTTCCAGCCCTTGTCGGCATTGGCGGTCAGAAAGGCGGACACATCCCCAGTTATATCCAGCATTTCGCAATGCGCATGCGTGCTGTAGCTCTTGAACTCCATGATTCTCCTCCCTGCAGTCTGCTGAAGAATGAAAAACGCCGAAGGACGGAAGTCTTTCGGCGTCTGAGTTATTGTTTCAGAAGGCTGATATCCTACTGAAGAATGCGGTAATAGACAGGTGCGGCCCTGAGCACGCCCTTTTCGCGCACTTTCTGCAGCGCTCTGTTCATGCTCTGCGCCGAGGCGTCATGCGTCATGAAGACCAGAGGCACAACATCGTCCCTGACCTCCTTCTGGATGACCTGAGCCATGCTGATGCCCTCATCGGCCATGCAGCCGGCGATATCCCTCAGCACGCCGGGCTCGTCATGCACCATGACGCGCACGTAGAATTCGGAATGCCAGTCTTCGGGCGACACGATGTCGGCGGAGAGAATCTCGTCATCGGCAAAGCCGGTATTGTTGGGCCTTTCCTCGCGGGCCACGGCCAGAAGATCGCTCAGCACCACGCCTGCCGTGGGCAGCGCGCCGGCACCGCGGCCGTGCAGGAACAGCGAGCCGGAAGCGGCACCCTCCAGCCGAACGGCATTGTAGACTCCGCCGACCCGGGCCAGAAGATAGGTGTGATGAACGAGCATGGGGAAAACGCCCGCCTCGAGACGAGGACGGCCATCGCCATCCTCGTGCAGCCTGGCTTCGGCCACCAGCTTGATGCGGTAGCCGAACTCGCGCGCCATGGCGATGTCGCGGCTGTCCAGGCCGCGGATGCCCTGCACCGGCATGCTGGAGAAGGGATAGTCCAGACCGAAGGCCAGGCGGATGAGCAGAATGAGCTTGTGGGCCGCGTCGAATCCGTCCACATCCAGCGTGGGATCGGCCTCGGCGTAGCCGAGCTCCTGGGCCTGGGACAGCGCGGTCTCGAAGTCCAGTCCGTTGGACGTCATCTCGGACAGAATGTAGTTGCTCGTGCCGTTCAGAATGCCCATCAGCGAAAGAATGCGGTTGCCGGCCAGCGGGCCGCCCAGGGTCTCCACTATGGGAATGGCGCCGGCCACGCTGCCCTCGTAGCGCAGGAGGCAGTTCTTTTCACGCGCCTTGGCGAAAAGCTGCTTGCTGTCCTCGGCCAGCAGGGCCTTGTTGGCGGTCACAATATGCTTGCCGTGGTCCAGAGCTCTGGAAATCAGGGAGCGGGCAGCCCCGGTGCCGCCGATAAGCTCCACGACGACATCGATCTCCGGATCATCGGTCAGGTCCGCGGGATCGGTGGTCAGCTCGCAGCCTTCGGGAAGCATGGCCGCGCGTTCCGGCGTGGCGCTGCGCACCAGAACCTTGCGCAGAACTATGTCGCGCCCCGTGCGCCGGCGGATGAGCTCCGCATCCTTTTCCAGCAGTTCCACAAGACCGCCGCCCACTGTTCCCATGCCGGCAAGTCCTACGTAAAGCGGCTTTTTTGTTGCCTCTTGCGTCATATCATCTCCTCCGGCAGCGCCCGGATGCGGGCCGCCAGAACATATATTTTTCACGTCCGCCGATGGCGGGCGGTTTTTTCAGCCGGAGCGGCCAAAGCCGGATGCCGGATAAAGAACCATAGTTCTGCCTGTAATTTTTCACTTTGTCAAAAACCGCTTTTCGTGTTCCACAGTCCGTCCCGGTTCGGAAGAGACGGCTCTGCCCCGCCAGCAGGCTCAGGCGCCCGTTTTCGTCCCGGAAAGATAACAAAAATGCTGAAAGCGAAAGTATCCTCCATCAAACACTACATTTGTGTTAATCTTTACAATCTGTCGCCAACAAATTATACAGATTTTGCATCTTTTCCCTCCTTTCCCTCACTGATCGCCGACATAGGCGAATTTTTCTGACGGATTCTGTCGCATGGAAGACCACATTCGTTTCGACTCGTCCAGACATGTCCTGGATCTTCTTGATCAGCGCCTCCTGCCCGCGAGGGAGAAGCGCTTCCTCTGTTCGACAACGGCCGATGTCATCACGGCCATCAAGACCATGGTGGTGCGCGGCGCTCCAGCCATCGGTGTCAGCGCCGCCTTCGGCTGCGCCCTGGCTGTCCGGGAGGCGGCAGCCGAAAACCGGCAGGACTGGCAGGCGGGCCTGGACAGGAAGCTGGGCCAGCTGGCCGCGAGCAGACCCACCGCCGTCAATCTGGCCTGGGCGGTCGACCGTCAGCGTTCGGTATGGGAATCGGCGCAGGATGCCGATCCGGAGCGTCTCTACAATCTGTTCGTCAGCAAGGCCCTGGAAATGCAGGCCGAGGATATCGCCTCCTGCAAGGCCATCGGCAAGGCCTCCCTGGAACTGGTGCATCAGGGAGACTGCATTCTGACGCACTGCAACGCGGGAGCTCTGGCCACTGCCGGCTACGGCACCGCTCTGGCAGTGGTGCGCGCGGCCTGGGAGGCCGGTCTGCGCATTTCGGTCATTGCCGACGAGACCCGTCCCCTGCTTCAGGGTGCCCGTCTCACCTGCTGGGAACTGCACAAGGAGGGCATTCCGGTCACTCTGGCCTGCGACAACAGCTGCGCATGTCTCATGAGCAAGGGCAAGGTCCAGCTTGTCGTGGTCGGCGCCGACCGCATCGCCGCCAACGGCGACACGGCCAACAAAATTGGCACGATGGGTGTTGCTCTTCTGGCCAGACATTTCAGCATTCCGTTCTATGTGGCGGCCCCCGTCTCCACCATCGATCCCGCGCTGAAGAACGGCGCCGGCATTCCCATCGAGCAGCGCTCGGCGAGCGAGGTCACTTCGGTGCTTGACCGGCAGATTGCGCCCAGAGGCGTTCCAGCCTACAATTTTGCCTTTGATGTCACTCCCGCCGAGTACATCACTGCCATCATCACCGATCAGGGCCTGCTTCGCCCGCCTTTCGACAGGGCCATCGCCAGGCTCGACTTCAACCGCTGAACTGTCACCAACTTCAAAAAGTCCGCCAGAGGGGCCTGACTGCCGGCACCGGGAGTCAGGCTCCTTCAGGACTTACCGCGGAGCCGCACAATGCAATGCCTGCTTCTCTGCCAGAAGACCGACGCCCCGGCACCGGAGGGCGGACGGCGCATCTATTTCGATGCCTGGAATGTCCAGGAGGGCGATATCTCCCTGCCCAGGCGCATGGCGCAGGAACTGCTGACAATCAGGGCCGAACACGCGGCCTGGGCCTATGACATGGGGCGTCTGCCCTGCGCCGGCTCGACACTGGCCGAAGCCCTTCGGGGCGGATCTGAGCTCTCCATGTGGTGGACCTCCACACTGTATGAACGCCACCCCAAGGTCTCCCCTCTGCTTTACAACGTCTACCGCCTGCGCTGTCTGGAGAGGCTGCTGCTGGAACTCGGCGCCGACTCGCTGACAACCAGAGGTCTTGACCCGCGCTGCGAAGGGGCCGTCAGGGCCATGTGCCGCGGCCGCGGCTGGAAGGTGGAATGTCTGGAGAGAGGCTCCGTCAGAAAAACCGGCCTGGTGCGCGCGCTGTACGACAGATGCCCGGCATTCCTGCGGGCGGTCGCCCGCTTCGGCGCCTGGCTTGTTCAGGTGCGCCGCAAACTGCCGCCTGCCGAACTAGCGCCTTCGGACAGCAAGACGGGCACGGTTGTCACCTATTTCCCCAACATCGATGCAAAGGCGGCCGAAGAGGGCCGGCTGCATTCCAGGTACTGGGAAAGCCTGCATGCCGCTCTGGAAGAAGGGAGGGACGGCGGCGCCCCTGCCGTCCGCTGGCTTTTTGTCCGCTTTCCCTCGCCGCAGGGCTCCCTCGAGCAGTGCGCGGCCTGGCAGGAGAGCTTCCGAAAATCCGGGTGCAGCGGCATTTCCTTCAACTACATCGAAGAATTCCTGCGCGCGGGCGACCTTGCCAGAGCGGTCAGACGCTGGCTGGCGCTGACCGTGGCAAGCTTGCGCGCCGAGCCGGCCGCAAGGGCGGCCTTCCACTTCAGGGATTCCTTTCTGGACCTCTGGCCGCTGCTCGGCCATGAATACGCCGAATCCTTCCGGGGCTGGCGCTGCCTCGAACGCTGCCTGCAGCAGCAGGGCCTGGAGAATTATGTCCGTCTTGCCGGCCCGCAGAAATGGTACATCTTCCCCATGGAGAACTGCCCTTGGGAGCGCATGGTGACGCACGCCGTCCATCGGGGCGGCATGGGACCTGTCTACGGAACGCAGCACTCGACCATCCGTCCCACGGACTTCCGCTATTTCGACGACCCGAGAACATGGTCCGACCCGCAGACTCGGGTTTTTCAGCCGGACCTTGTGGCCGGCAACGGCGAATCGGCCGTTGCTCAGTGGCGGGACGCCGGCGTGCCGGAGGAAAGGCTCGGCAAAATCGAAGCCCTGCGCTATCTCTATCTGGCCGGAGCCGAAAAGAGGACATGCGCCGGTCCGGACAGGATACTTGTGGTGACCAGCTTTTTCGCGGACGAGACCGACGCCCATCTGGAACTGCTGGCCCAGTGCCTCAAGGCCGGCGTGCTGAAACCGGAGCAGGTGACGGTCAAGCCGCATCCCTATCTTCCGGTCAGGGAAAAGCTTCAGGCGCTGCTCGGCCCCATGGCCTCCAGTCTGCGCATCTCCACGGCGCCCATGCCGGAGGAGCTGGACAGAAGCCCTGTTGTCTGGGCCTCCAATTCAACCACCGCCATTCTAGAAGCCGCACTCATGAATCTCCCGGTCATGGCCATGCAGCCCGCCGGAGACTTCGACCTCTGCCCGATACAGGATATTCCGGGTCTGATCCGCACTGCCGATGTGCGGGATGTCTCCCGCGCCCTCGGATCGCTTGCCCCGCTGTCCATAGACGAGGGCTACCTCTGCCTGGACACGGCGCTTCCCCGCTGGCGCGCCCTGCTCGGTCTTGAGCCGGTGAAGTAGCTTTCCGCACCGATCGGGAGAGGCCGGAGACGCCGGGTCCTTCCCTGCGGCAGCCAGAAATCAGACAGCCGGCGCTTCCTTCACGGGAAGCGCCGGCTGCACTGCTTGCTGAAAGGCGGCTGCGGCTACTTGCCTGCCAGCTTCAGGCGGTCGGCAACGGCCCGGGCGCCGAGCTTGGCGAATTCAGCAACGGACTTGCCCTCTCGCTCGCTCTCGGGGAGCACGAGCTCGGGCATGTTGGCCAGACTCGGGTCGGGCCTGACGCCGTATTCGGGCGGGAAGGTGTTGCTGAAGTACATGTTCTGGAAGCCGCTGAACTTGAGCTGATGCGCAGTGGAGTCGAGCACCGCGCGCTCGCCTTCGCCGACAAGGCCCAGAGCCCTGGCATTCATCAGGCCGGCCAAGGTTTCGCCGCCCTGGGTGCAGACAATGTGTCCGTGGCGGTTGGCCTGAATCATGGCATCCATGATCTGCTGCTCGGTCACCTGCACGACCTGGAACGCACGTTCGCCGCCGGTCTGAATGAAGCGTTCAGCCAGCTCGCGCACGCGCGGGAAGGAAACCGGATTGCCGATCATGGCCGCCTGGGCCACGCTGGGACGCACGGTCACGGGCTCCCAGACGCGGGTTTCGGCCGGCGCGCTGTAGTAGCGGTACACCGGATCCGCATGCTCGCTCTGGACACCGAAAATGCGCGGCAGGCTGGTGATGATGCCCAGATCCAGCATCTTCAGGAAGCCGTTCATGATGGCGGTGATGTTGCCGGCATTGCCCACCGGCACGAAGAGGCACAGATTGGAGACATCCCAGCCGTACCACTGGGCGGTTTCGTAGGCAAAGGATTCCTGTCCCAGAATGCGCCACGCGTTCTTGGAGTTCAGCAGCGCCACGCGGTAATTTTCAGCTAGGATTTCGACCACTTTCATGCAGTCGTCAAAGACCCCGGGCAGTTCGAGCACGGTGGCTCCGCTGCCGAGCGGCTGCGCCAGCTGCTGCGGCGTCACCTTGCCATGGGGCAGGAGCACCACGCTCTTGAGCGGACTGCCCACATAGGCCGCGTACAGGGCTGCAGCGGCCGAAGTGTCGCCGGTCGAGGCGCAGACGGTCAGCACCTCGTCCCAGCTGTTGCTGCGGCACAGCCACTTGAGGCAGCTGAAGGCGCAGGCCATGCCGCGATCCTTGAAGGAGGCGCTGGGATTCTGCCCGTCGTTCTTGTAGGCGAAGGGAATGCCGACGCGGGCCTGCAGGGCGGGCGACGCATCCACCACGGGAGTGTGGGCCTCGCCCAGATAGACGATGTCTTCCTCGTCAAAAATGGGGGCCAGCAGATCGTAGTAGGTGAAGACACCTCTGAGGGCAGTGGTGCGCGTGGACAGGCGGGCATCGAACAGGTCGCGCCAGTACTGTCCGTCATGCTCCTTCAGGGCAGCGAAATCGGTGTTTTCAAGCAGGAAAACGCCGCCGCAGTCGGGGCAGGTATACAGGAGGCTATCTCCAGGACGGCGCGTGCCGCAGCCGAGGCAGCGGTACTCCATGTGGCCGCGGTAGGAGGGAAAATCGTGGGACATGCCGTTCTCCGTGGAAGGGATGAGTTAATCGCTTTTCTGTTTGGACTTGCGCCAGCTCTTTTCCTGGCCGGCGCGAAGACGGGCTATGTTCTCCTTGTGCCGCCAGGCCACCAGGACCAGCAGGCAGAGGGCCAGAGGCAGCCACTCGGGGGAGCCGCAAAGCACGAGCACAATGGGCAAAGAGGCCAGCAATGTCAACGATCCCAGAGAGACGAAGCCGCTGACGCCGATGACGACCAGGCAGAGTATGCTGGAAATCAGCGTGGGCACGAAAGCCAGAGGGATGAAGACGCCGATGCTTGTGGCCACGGCCTTGCCGCCCCTGAAGCCCATGAAGCAGGAAAAGACGTGGCCCAGCACGGCCGCGAGAGCGACAAAGGAGACCTGGACGGCGCTGCCGCCGTCCCAGAGGGCCAGCAGCACGGGCACCATGCCCTTGGCTATGTCGCAGGCCAGAGTGGCAACCCCCCAGCCGAAACCGCACAGGCGCGCCACGTTGGTCGATCCGGTATTGCGGCTGCCGGCCGTTCTCGGGTCGATGCCGCAGAAGACTTTGGCAATGATCAGGCCCCACGGGCAGGACCCCAGCACATAGGCGATAATCGCCAGAGCTATAACAAATAGCATGGAGCTTCCTCCTAGGCCGGCTCCTCCGGCCCGAAATCATCCTCGGTGAACGTTTCCTCCGGGATGACAGCTTCTACAATGTAGATGTCGTTGGTCAGAGGATTGACCTTGCCGATGCGCACCTGCAGCCGGGTGCCGACAGAAGTCCTCTCGTCGAAAAGCCGGCGGCGGCCGCGCACAAAGATATCGTACTCGGGCAGGGCCACCGTGACGGTCGTTTCGGTCTCTTCTGTGACCACGCCGTCCCAGAGACGCTGATCCGTGCACTGCTTGAAAAACAGCAGCTTCCAGTAGCGCATGCGGAAGCGCTGGATCTGTCCGGCCCCGTCAAGCGCCATGCGCAGGGGCATGAGCATGCGCTCGAGAGCCTGTCCGTCGAAGCGGGGGCATCCCTCCCTGACCATGGACACAAGCTGGGCCTCGTTCACCAGGTCCGCGTAGCGGCGCAGCGGCGATGTCATGGGCGCATAGCGGGCCAGGCCGAGAGCGGCATGCTGGCGGGGCTGCGTTTCCAGACTCGAGGGAATCATGGCGCGCATGATCTCCGTGGTGCGCACCGGGTCGCGCCAGACCCCGGCGTATTCCCTGGGCAGGGCCACGTTCTGCGTGCGGTAGAGCATGGGCACATCGTGCGCGCAGGCCCAGTCGGCCACGGCCGCACTGGCCAGAATCATCATCTCGGCCACCATGTTCTGCGCCTGATTGGCCACCTCGCCCGGCGTCATGACGACCCTGACGGCCTCGCCCTCGCCGACAACCTCCAGCTTGGGCTCCTTCTTCTCCAGACTCACGGCACCCCCGGCCACGCGGGCCCCGAGGCGGAGCTCGGCGAATTCGCGGCCGAGCGCGAGCATGGCGGCATGGGGCAGGGCGGGGCTGTCGGCTGGTGCCGTGCCGTCGAGCACGGCCTGACAAGCATTGTAGCGCAGATTGGCGGCCAGCTTCACCCGGCAGACATCGATTCCGCACTCACCGTCCAGACTGCCGTCGGCGGCCACCTTCTGCCTGACCACCAGGGCCGGGCGGAATTCCCCCTCCAGCAGTGAGAGGGCTTCCTTGCCCAGAAATTCGGGCAGCATGTGGCTGTCGCCCTCGGGCAGATAGATGCTTGTGGCGCGGTGCAGGATCTGCTCGTCGAAGGAGGAGCCGAAAGGCCAGTTCAGCGCCGGGCAGGCCAGCGCCAGAGTGAGGACCATTCCCCCGTCTTCCCCGCGCTCCAGATAGAAGGCGTCGTCGATATCCTGGGTGGAGTCGCCGTCAATGCTCACGAAGGGGAGGGGGCTTTCGGGCAGCTCAGTCGTGCGAGCGCGTTCGGCCAGCTCTTCCGCGGCCGGAGCATTCTTGCGCCACCAGCTGTCCCCTCTCGCGTATCCCGCCCGGTCATACCAGTAGTTGTAATGCGCAGGTATGCGTCCCCAGGCCAGAAGGAGCTGCACGGGCAGCCAGTTGTCATCGTTCAGCCCCTTGATCAGCATCGGCCACATGGGATCGGGCGTTGCCTCGGGGTCCGTCATGCGAGAGCGCAGCAGGGCCTCCAGCTTCTCGCACACGTCTGCCGGAGGCCACTCGGATGACCCGGGGGCGGGCAGAACGGCGCGCCCGAGGCTCACGTTCCACAAAAGGTGCACAAACGGATTGCCCACGGCCAGCACGTGCTCCCGCTCCTGCTGGATGCGGCTCTCCGCCTCGCGGCGGGCCACCTTCTCGGCGTCATAGACCTCGAAATTGGGCGGCACAAAGCGGAAATGCGTGCGGCAGGCGAGCAGGGCATGCCCGTACGCCGCCACCGCATCTACGTCCGGATCGGCTTCCATCAGCTCGGCAAACCACTGCGCCGAAGCGGATTCGACCTCGCCCTGGGCCATCTCCCACAAATCCTTCACGGGAATGTCCCGGGCCAGTTCGTCACGCCTTTTGCGCGCGGCGTCCATGAGCTTCACCATGTCGTCCCGGCTCATGCCGGCAAAGCCGGACAGCGGCGCCCCCACCCAGGGCAGCACTCGCGAGGCAGGCAGCTTGGTCTCGCGCCTGTTTGGCAGAAGCAGCCGCAGCTTGCCGGCCACTTCCTCAAGCACAAGACCAATCTGCGCCGTGCTCGTGTCAAAAAATTCGACCAGACAGCCCACTGTCGGGTACTGCACACATGCCGGCATATACTTATCTCTCCTTGCAAAATACATAGAACGCAACATTCTAACTATCCTGTTTCGGGGGGCTCTGGCAAGAGCGATGCAATGCGCGGACGGCCGTCACAGCTCGGATGCGGCCATCCGGAGCAGCCTCCCATCCGGGACCGACGAAAAGAGGCCAGCTCTGGGGCATGCCGTCCACCCGGGATCGAATTCTGCACAATGCTTGTTAAAGCAACATTTTTCAGCTAGAGAAGGTACACCCACCTTCAATATCCCCTCTCCTTCCCTCCCTCGCGTTTTTTTGTTTTTTGCCCCGCCCGCGGAGCAGGCAGACGCATCCTTCCCATCCGGGTTTCTCCCGGACCCGGCCGGGGTCCGGCCCGATCCGCAACCACTCCCGCGCGGCATCAGTTTTCCCCATTTCTGATCGGCAACAATCGCATTAGCAGGCCTTCCGGAGGCCCCGGAAGCCATTGGAGCAGAATATGGAACTGAAACGTCCCAGCATACTGAACACATTCACGCTGCAGGAACCGCCCAAAGCGCAGCTGTACCGTGATATGTTCCCCTATACCGCCATTCCCCGCACGACGTTCGACAACGTGCTGATGGCTCCTCAGCCGGCGGCCGAAATGCACATCACGGACACCACCTTCCGTGACGGCCAGCAGGCCAGGCCTCCGTACACGGTGCCTCAGGTCAAGCGCATGTTCGAGTTCCTGTACCGCCTCGGCGGAAGGACCGGACTCATCAGCGCCTCCGAATTCTTTCTCTACTCCGAGAAGGATCGCCGCTGCGTCGAAGTCTGCCGCGACCTGGGCTTCCAGTTCCCCAAAATCACCGCATGGATTAGGGCCCACAAGGCCGACCTGGCTCTGGCCAGAGACATGGAGTTCAAGGAAGTCGGCATGCTGACCTCCATTTCCGACTACCATGTCTTCCTCAAGCTGGGCAAAACCCGCCAGCAGGCCATGGACATGTATGTGGATATCGTCAGCCAGGCGCTGGAATGGGGCATCGTGCCGCGCTGCCACTTCGAGGACATCACCCGCGCCGACATCTACGGCTTCTGCCTGCCTCTGGCCCAGAAGCTTATGGAGCTCTCCAAACAGGCAGGTCTTCCTGTCAAAATCCGCCTGTGCGACACCATGGGCTACGGCGTGCCCTACGCCGGCGCCGCTCTGCCCAGATCCGTGCCGCGCATCGTGCAGTCCTTCATCCAGGCCGGCGTGCCCAGCAGCCAGCTTGAATGGCACGGCCACAACGATTTCCACAAGGCCCTGGTCAACGGCACCACGGCCTGGCTCTACGGCTGCGGCAACGTCAACGGCACGCTCTTCGGCTTCGGCGAGCGCACGGGCAACACGCCCATCGAGGCTCTGGTCATAGACTACCTCTCCCTGACCGGAGACGATGCGGCGGCCGACACCACCGTAATCAGCGAAATCGCGACCTTCTTCGAGCAGGAGCTCCACTACAGCATCCCTCACAACTATCCCTTTGCAGGCCGCGACTTCAACGCCACCAGCGCCGGCGTGCATGTGGACGGCATCCTCAAGAACGAGGAAATCTACAACATCTTCGACACCACCCATCTGCTCGGCCGTCCGGTGCCGATTGTCATCACCGACAAGTCCGGCCGCGCGGGCGTTGCCTACTGGATCAACCACAACCTGAACCTCACGGGTACGCCCAAGGCCGTCACGAAGAAGCACCCGGTCGTGGGCCAGATTTACGACGACATCATGCGCGCCTACGAGCACGGACGCACCACCAACTTCTCGTTCGAGGAAATGCAGAAGCTGGTGCACCGCTACATGCCCGAATTCATGACCACCGAGTACGACCGCATGAAGCAGCTGGCCGGCGAACTGTCCGCCTACGTGCTCATCCAGCTTTCCAACGAAAAGGGGCTGCTGGACTTCGGCGAGGGGGCCCTGCGCCTCATGGAGGACTTCGCCAGCGAGCATCCCTTCATCCAGTTCCTGTCCCTCACGGACGACAAGGGCCTTCTGAAGTGTCTGGCGCTCACATCCGACAAGGAATACCGGGCCTCCTATGACTGCGTCACGCCAGGCTACGACTTCTCGGACCGCGAATGGTTCAAGGTGCCCATGTCCACGGGCGATCTGCACATCATGGATGTCTACACCTCGCGCTTCACGGGCAAGCTCATCATCACCGTCTCCTGCGCTGTCACGGACGCGGACGACCGCATCCAGGGCGTGCTCAGCTGCGACATGCAGGTGGAGCAGATCCTCAAGTACGGACAAATCGCGGACGTGGAGGAGACGGAGCTCTAATCCTTCACAAGAGGTTCCCCCATGCTGACAAGCCTCCTTGTCTTCGCAGGCACCGCACTGCTCTTCGCCATGATTCCCGGGCCGGATTTCGCGCTGATTCTGCGCGTCTCGCTGCTGCACGGCAGAAGGCCTTCGATCTTCGCAGCCGTGGGCATAGGCTGCGGCCTCATTGTCCACACGGCACTGAGCGTGGCCGGACTCACCGCAGTCATCGCCCACTCCCCCTTCCTGTTCAAATGCATCACCTATGCGGGCGCGGCCTATCTGGCCTATATCGGCCTGCGCTCCCTGCTGGCCAGGCCGGCCAGGCCCGAAGCAGGGGAAGACGGAACAGACAGCGGCACAGGGGCCCGGACCGCGCAGACGGCGCATCCGGACGATGTCTCGAGCCGCGCGGCCTTCGTGCAGGGCTTTCTGACCAACGTTCTGAATCCCAAGGCAGTGATCTTCTTCCTGACCTTTCTGCCGCAGTTCATTGTGGCCGATGCGCCCCTTTCCGTTCCCGTGCAGCTCCTGATCCTGGGCATCTGCATGGTCCTGATTGTCGCCGTCTGGTTCATCACCCTGAGCCTGCTCCTCAGCCGCCTCAGAAAATATCTCGAGAGCGAGACCTTCAGGCGCAGACTCGAGGTTGTCACCGGCACTGTTTTTCTGGGCTTCAGCGTGAAGCTGCTGGCCACCTCAAACTGATTCCGACAGCCGGCTCCGGGGGCGACTCTGTTTCCCGGAGCCGGCACCGCAACTCCGCACGCACCCTGCCGGAAGCCTTCCTTCCGGCATCCCGGCCCCTGACGCCGGTTCCACCCACTACCCTCTTTCCCAAAGCAGAGATTGGCAATGATTACCCTTGAAAACTCTCCCGTCGTCCTCGCCGACAATACGGTCATGTCCGAGGCCGAGGCGCAAGCCCGCGGCATCAAAGCCTCCGCAGACGCCACGCTGGCCGCGCGGATTCTGAGCGCGCACAGCAAGCCCTCCGAATCCGATGATCTTCTCCACGTCACCTTCGATGCCATGGTCTCCCATGACATCACCTATGTGGGCATCATCCAGACCGCCCGCGCCAGCGGCCTGACCTCCTTCCCCATGCCGTACGCCCTGACCAACTGCCACAACAGCCTCTGCGCGGTCGGCGGCACCATCAACGAAGACGACCATGTCTTCGGTCTTTCCGCGGCCAAAAAATACGGCGGCATTTTCGTCCCCACCAACCTGGCGGTCATCCATCAGTACGCCAGGGAGATGCTGGCCGGCTGCGGACGCATGATTCTGGGATCCGACAGCCACACCCGCTACGGCGCCCTCGGCTGCATGGCCATCGGTGAAGGCGGCCCCGAACTCGTGAAGCAGCTGCTCCGCCGCACCTACGACATTCCCAAGCCCGGCGTGGTCCTCATCTGGCTTGAAAACGCCCCCCGTCCCGGCGTTGGTCCGCAGGACGTTGCCCTGGCCATCATCGGCGCCGTCTTCAAGAACGGCTTCGTCAAGAACAGGGTCATGGAATTCGCCGGTCCCGGCGTGAAGAGCCTGTCCGTGGAATACCGCTGCGGCGTGGATGTCATGACCACGGAAACCACCTGTCTCTCCTCCATCTGGACGACCGACGAGAAGGTTGAGTCCTATCTTGCCGCTCACGGCCGCAAGGATGACTACAAGCAGCTCGTCCATGAGGCCCCGGCCCTCTATTCCTCCATGGTCCGCGTGGACCTGGCCAGGGTCGAGCCCATGATGGCGCTCCCCTTCCATCCCAGCAACGTCTTCCCGGTCAAGGAAGTGCAGGCGCATGCCGCCGACATCTTCGCCACTATCGAGGAAGAGGCGTCCAAAAAGTTCGGCAAGGCTGCCGAGGCCTTCCGCCTGCGTGACAAGATTCATGCCGACGGCGTCCACGTCGATCAGGGCATCATCGCCGGCTGCGCCGGCGGCTCCTACGAGAACCTGACCCTGGCCGCAGCCATTCTTGACGGCCGCGGCACGGGCAATTCCAACTTCTCGCTGTCCGTGTACCCGGCCTCCGAGCCGCAGGCTCTCGCTCTGGTCAAGAACGGATCCTACGCGAAGCTGATGGCGGCCGGCGCCCTCATCAAGAGCGCCTTCTGCGGTCCCTGCTTCGGTGCCGGCGACACTCCGGCCCACGGCGCGCTCTCCATCCGCCACTCCACCCGCAACTTCCCCA
>JAUNSE010000177.1 GCA_030539415.1 Desulfovibrionaceae bacterium | reverse complement strand
CTGCAGTTACTGAACTTGATACGTATCAGCGTGCAACAATGCTTCCCAAGGGATACGGCTGTCCCGGAATGAACGGCATCAACTCTTCCGGCGCTCACGAACTGAATGCGCTTGGCGAGCGTTTCATGCCGAAATACGATCCAATGGCTGAAAACGGTGTCCGCAACAACCAGATCTGGGGCACCTTCACCGAGCAGATGGAGGGTTCCGGCCCGCCCTTCTACATGGACATGCGCCATGTGGATCCCGAGGTTGTGCACGAACTGCAGTACATTCTCATGCCCGGCGACAAGGCCACCTTCGGCGACTGGGCCGACTGCACCGGCACCGACTTCCAGCACAAGCTGCTCGAAGTTGAAATCGGCGAGCTCATCTTCGGCGGCACCATCGCCGTCAACAATCAGTTCGAATCCACCATTCCCGACCTCTTCTGCGGCAGCATCTTCCTGTACTGCTCCGGCGCCATGTGCGGCGGTTACGAAGCCGGCCGTCAGGCTGCCATGCGCGCCTCCGGCAAGCTCGAAGCCGGCCAGGTCGACATGGATCTCGCCAACGCCGTCAAAACTGACCTCTTCTCCATCCTTGACACGCCCGAAAAGGACCCCGTGGACTACCACGAGCTCGAGCAGGCCACCCGTAATATTATGAATTATTACATGGGGTTCCGTAGAAGTATGGCCGGCATGGAGCGCGCTCTGGAAAAGATCAAGTTCCTGCAGACCCAGACCGATCGCCTGCATGCGAACAGCTACCGCGACCTCATGCGCTGCATGGAATCCAGGGAAATCCTCACTGTCTGCGAACTTGCCATTCAGGCCACAATGGAACGCAAGGAATCGGGACGCTGCGTGTACCGCGTGCGCGAGTACCCGAATCTTAATCCCGACATGGCCAAGCCGCTGCTGCTTGTCAAGGGCGAGGATGGTCCGCGTTTCAACTGGGGCAAGGCCCCTCTGCTGTAGACAGATGAAGAAGATAAGGAGAGCAGACAATGCCGCCTAGATATAGTCGCGAATTGACTCGTCCCGTTGTGCTGGGACCCAAGCTGAAAGAACAGTTCCGCACCTCCCCCTGTGAACATGAATGCCCTGCGGGCAACTCCATCCAGAAGATGCAGGCCCTGGTCGAAAAGGGCGAGTTCACCGAAGCCCTGCGCTACCTGCGCGCCAAGAATCCCTTCCCCGGCATCACCGGCCGCGTGTGCCCCCATTTCTGCATGGACTCCTGCAACCGCGAGAAGATGGAAGGCTGCGTGAACACCCGCGCCCTTGAGCGCGCCTCCGCCGACTTCGCCGAGCGCGGCGCCGTTTCCATGCGCCGCAACCCCGACACCGGCAAGAAGGTCACCGTCATCGGCGGCGGCCCCGCCGGCCTGACCGCGGCCTACTTCCTGAGCCTGCTCGGCCACACCGTCACCATCTACGAGTCCGCTCCCATGCTGGGCGGCGTGGCCAGATACGGCGTGCCGAACTTCCGTCTGCCCCGCGACGTGGTGGACCGCGAAGTGGGCCTGGTCCTCGAGACCGGCGTCCGCGCCCGCGTCAACACCCGCGTCGGCGTGGACATTACCATGGATGAAATCAACCAGCGCTGCGACGCGGTCATCATCGCCACCGGCGTGCCGGCCGAAAACAGCCTGCCCATCCCCGGCGCCGAAAAGGCCGTCCGCGCTGTCGAATACCTGAAGGCCACCTGCCTCGGCCAGAGCGTCGGCTCCGTGGGCAAGAAGGTTGTTGTCATGGGCGGCGGCGGTGTTGCCTTCGACTGCGCCTTTGTGGCCCGCCGTCAGGGCGCCGAAGAAGTGCATGTCATCTGCCTCGAAGAGGCCGGCAAGATGCGCGCTCCCGCCGAAGATCTGGCCCTGGCCGCCAGGGAAGGCATCATCATCCACAATTCCGCCACCATGTCCGGCATCCGCGTCGAAAACGACGCCGTCACCGGCGCCGAGTACTACGACGTGCAGGAGGCCCGCTTCGACGAGAAGGGCCAGCTGACCCTGGTGCCCGTGCCCGGCGGCGAGCATGTCATCGACTGCGACACCGTCATCTTTGCCGTGGGCATGAAGACGGACCTGGGCTTCCTGGGCGAGAACGCCGGCGGCCTGGAACTCAGCCCCCGCCGCTGGATCAAGGTTGACGGCGAGCAGCGCACCTCCCGCGAAGGCTACTTCGCCTGCGGGGACGTGTCCGCCGGACCCGCCTCCATCGCCCGCGCCGTTGGCGACGGCCGCAGAGCCGCCTTTGCCGCGCACGCCTACCTCACCGGCGAGCAGTCCCGCGTGTGGGTGCTCGACGATGAGAACCATATTGTTGCCGACGACAAGATGGGCAGCAACGTGGAACCCTATGTGGTGAAGCTCGAGGACATCTACGGCATCGCCAAGGTGGAGGAGGCCCAGCCTCAGCACACCATGGAATGCCACTGCCCGAAGGCCTTTGCCGAACTCGATGGCGGCCTGACCCGCGAGCAGGCCATGCTCGAGGCCGCCCGCTGCATCCACTGCGGTCACTGCAAGTCCTGCGGCGGCTGCGTGGACGACTGCCCCGGCTACGTCCTGGAGCTCAAGCCCTATGCGGGCGGCGAGCGTCCGGAAGTCTGCTACGGCGACGAATGCTGGCACTGCGCCAACTGCCGCACGAGCTGCCCCACCGGCGCCATCGGCTTCCGCTTCCCCCTGCGCATGCAGGTCTAGCAGAGATACTGTCCGGGCCGGCGTGCCGGCCCGGATATATATAATATGATACGGCTTCGGTCCGGGTCCGCTGCGGGGCTGTCCGCAAAGCAAGGACGGACAGTTCCGCTCCGGACCGGAGCCGATAATCGATGACGAAAACGGCCTGCAGAAGAGCGAAGCCTTCTGCGGCAGAGAGGTCGGCCGGGTTTCGCAAGCTCCCGGCTGCAAATTCTCACCTCCCATGAGCCTCTCCCTCCCTCGCGGCGTGCCCCGGCACAGCCCGCAGGGGAGGGAGGCTGCAGAGGAGGCCTTGCCGCATATGGTCAATCTGCAGAAAAAGAAAACGCAGAAGTTTTCCGGGAGCCGTTTTTTGATTCAGGGAAACTCGTCCGCGAAGCGGACAACTATTGGGAGATATACTGGTATGAAAAAGCTCGTTATCGCGCTGCTGACAGCCGGCCTCGCTCTGGGTGCCGCCGCTCCTTCCCACGCCATAGACTTCAAGGCCCATGGCCAGTGGCTCTTTTCCATAAACTACGGCCAGCACGGCACCTTCAGTGATTCCGGCAAGACCGGCTACGACGGCAGCGAGGACGAATTCGAACCCCGCAGCCGTGTCCGCGTCTGGCTGGATGCCATTGCTTCCGAGTCCCTGTCCGGCCAGGTCTATTTCGAAATCGGCAAGAGCATCTGGGGTCGCAGCTCCGCGTCCGGCAGCCAGGGCGGTGCGGCTCTGGGTGCCGATGACACCATCGTCAAGGTGCGCCGCGCCTTCATCGACTGGATGGTGCCGGAGACCGACCTCAAGGTGCGCATGGGCATCCAGGTCGTGGGCACGCCCTACGCCGCCCTGGACGGCGCATCCGTCCTGCAGGCCGATGTGGCCGGCGTGATGCTGAGCTACCGTTTCAATGACATGGTGGCTCTTACCGGCGGCTGGATCCGCCCCTACAACGACAATTATTCGACCACTGTCAATAATACCAGCAACTACATGGACAACCTGGACATGGGTCTCATTGCGCTGCCCATCCGCGGCGACAGCTTCAAGCTGACTCCCTGGGGCATGTACGGCGCCATCGGTCCGAACACGTTCAGGACGAAGACCACCTCAGCAGATTCCACCTTCGGCAAGCGCATCAACGGTGTGGACGGGAACTATTTTTATCAAGGAATGTTCCCGCTCTGGGCGAATGTTTCCGGTGTAACAAAGAGCAATAAAATTACGTCCTACGGCAATGCCTGGTGGGGCGGCCTGGCTGGCGAATTCACCGGCTGTTCTCCCCTGCGCGTGGCCGCCGAGTTCATGTACGGCAGCGTGGACTGGCCGGATGACGAGTCCATGCGCCGTCAGGGCTGGCTGGCCGCGGCCGTGGTCGAATACAAGCTGGACTGGGTCACTCCCGGCCTGTTCGGCTGGTATGCTTCCGGTGACGATGACGATATCAGCAACGGCTCCGAGCGCATGCCCTATGTGGCCATCGACCACGGCATGCCGCACTTCGGCTCCACCTTTGCCGGTTCCGACCAGAACGGCCTGGAGCGCGATCGCGTCATCGCCAACCAGCTGTCGGGCACCTGGGGCGTAGGCTTCCGTCTGAAGAACATGAGCTTCCTCGACAATCTGAAGCACACCTTCCTGGTTGCCCTGTGGGGCGGCACTAACCAGCCCGGCATTGTGGAAGAACTGCACAAGAAGACTGGCGGCGACTACATGACGCCCAACAAGACCTACACCACCACCAGCGCCTACATGACCGGCCGCGAGAACCTGTACATGACCACGCAGGACAATGCGCTCGAATTCACTCTGAGGAACAGCTGGAAGGCCTGCGAAAACCTGACCCTGAACCTCGATGCCAGCTACATCAAGCTTTTCATTGATACCGACGACACCTGGAAGCACAGCCATACCGGCGGTCTGCAGGACGCCTGGAACGTCTCCTTCCTGATGAATTACAGCTTCTAAGCTTCATTCATAACTGAATTGCGTCTCCTGCCTCCGGTTCTGCACCGCTTTCCCGGCGCTTCCGGAGCAGGAGACGTGTCGTATACAGCATCCTGAACGAGAGGAGGCCCCCATGATACTTTCTATTGATCAGGAAAAGTGCATCGGCTGCGGCGCCTGCGTCGCGAAGTGCCCGCTCGATGCCATCCGCATGAACGATGACAAGAAAGCGTACATCGCCTCTCCGGACGACTGCATGACCTGCTACCTGTGCGAGCGCGCCTGTCCCTCCGGCGCCCTCTT
>JAUNSE010000176.1 GCA_030539415.1 Desulfovibrionaceae bacterium | reverse complement strand
CCATGGCATCGGCGGCCTCGACGGCACCGACCAGACCGCGGGTTTCAATCATGCCAAGAGCATTGGAAGAGGTCATGTTCTTCTCCTTTCAACGATATCGATATCTTGTGCAGACGCGGATGTCCGTCAGTTCTGCATGGACTTTTTCAGTTCCTCGACAATCATGGCCGTGATGGCGCTGATGTCCAGATTGTCGGTCTTCGGCTGCGGAGCGGCGGTGCCGTAGCAGGGCTGCAGGGTGCTGCCCGTGCAGACTCTGCCGGCATGGGGCTGGCAGTTTCGCGGCTGCCAGATATCCCCGCTTTCAAGGCCGTAGGCCACGCGGCGGATATTGATGAGATTCAGAGGCGTCACATTGTCCGAGGTCGCGCTTCCGCCCACCGTGCCGCAGCCCAGAGTGAAGGACGGGAAGAGGGAGGTGGAGATGCCCACGGCGCCCTGCGTGGAGGGCGTGTTGACGAGAATGCGGGAAACGGGTTTCTTCAGCCCGAATTCCTTGATGATTTCCTTGTTCTGGGAATGGATTGCCAGAGAGTGGCCGATGCCGCAGTTTTCCAGCAGCCTCGTGCAGACCTCGCAGGCCTCGTGCCAGTCCTCGACGACATAGAATCCGAGCAGGGCCGTCAGCTTCTCCTTGGAGAAGGGGTACTTCGGGCCGATGCCGGGTTCGTCGGAAATGAGCAGGCGGGTGTTGGCGGGGACCTCGATGCCGGCCAGTCTGGCGATGGTCAGGGCGTCGCGGCCGACAATCTTGGGATTCATGCTGCCGTTGCCGCGCTCCATGATGCGCTTCACCTTTTCCAGCTTCTCGCCTTCCAGGAAGTAGCCGCCCTGGGCCACCAGCGCGTTGCGCACCTTGTCGGCGATGCAGCGCTCGGTCACGATGGACTGCTCGGAGGCGCAGATGGTGCCGTTGTCAAAGGTCTTGCTGGACATGATCTTGGCGACGGCGTCCTGAATCTTGGCGCTGCGCTCGATGAAGGCGGGCACATTGCCGGCACCCACGCCCAGGGCGGGCGTGCCGGAGCTGTACGCGGCCTTGACCATGCCGGGACCGCCGGTGGCCAGAATCAGGTCGCAGATGCGCATGAGTTCGGCGCTGCCCTCCATGGTGGGCACGCTGATGCTGCTGACCAGGTCGGAGCTGACGCCGCAGCGGGTCAGGGCCTCCTTGATGATCTCGACCGTATGGCCGATGCACTTCGTGGCACTCGGATGCGGCGTGAACACAATGGCATTGCCGGCCTTGAGAGCAATCAGAGACTTGTAGATGGTCGTGGATGTCGGATTTGTGGAAGGCACAATGCCGGCAATGACGCCCACGGGCACGGCAATTTCCATGACCCGGCGCTCGGTGTCATCGCGGAGAAGACCGATGGTCTTCATGTCCCTGATGGAGTCGTACACCTTCTGGCTGGCGAGCAGGTTCTTGATGCGCTTGTCGTGCGACTTGCCGAAGCCGGTTTCCTCGACGGCCTCGGAGGCGAGCTCGCTGGCGCAGGCGGCAGTCGCCTCGGACACGGCTTTGACGACTTCGTCCACCTTCTCCTGGCCAAGCTGGCAGAATTCCGCCTGGGCCTTGCGCGCGGCGCGCACGAGAGCCCGGGCCTCCTGCATGGACAGCAAATCCTTGTCAATCATCTCTGACTACTCCTGTCTCTGTCTGTAACAACCAAGAATCGCCGCGATCAGCGCCTTCTTGGTGCTTTTGGCCACCGTTTCCCTGTCCATGCCCAGTCCGTCGAGAGACAGAGCCAGTTCACGCAGACGGGGCATGGTCATTGTTCTGAGCTGTTCCATATCCGGAGCGTCGCCGGCCGGAGCGGCCGGGACCTCGGCGCTTTGCGGCTGCGCGCCGCCCTCGCTGCCGGCCTCGGGCGCGGCTGTCTCACCGGTCTGCGCATCGGTCCGAACATCGGCTTCGGCAGCGGACGGCTCGGCACTGGCGGCATCTTCCGGTTCGTCCGCGGAAGCGGCTTCGGCGGAAGGCTCCGGTTGCGGCGCCGGCACGCGCTCGCCCGTGTCCGACAGAACGGTGATGACGTTCGGCAGCTCGCTGTCCGGACGGGCAATGACATGCGAAGCCACCAGCTCCGCCCCCCTGATGCGTCCTATGGAGCAGACCGCGGCATCGACGGAAGCCTGCACGGCGGACACTTCGCCGGCCACGGTGATGGTGACGAGACCGCCGGTGGCAAGATTCTTCTCGAGCAGATGCACATCCGCCGCCTTGAGCATGGCGTCGGCCCCCTCAATGGCGGGCAGCAATCCTCTGGTTTCAATAAGTCCCAATGCCATCATGGCAAAACTCCTGCAATTCCGCGGCAGCTAGTGACGTATGACCGTGACAGGGAAGGAAAAGCGCTGGACATAGCTCTCGAGACGCTCAAGATCCTCGTCGGACAGCGAGGGATCGCCCTGTATGGGATAGGACCTGTCCAGCTGGCTGTACTTGCCCACTCCCAGTTTGTGATAGGGAAGCAAATCTATGCCCTTCAGGTTCTTCATGTTCCTGTAGGGACGAAGGAATTCCATCAGCATGGACAGCTCGCGCTCGCCGTCGTTGACTCCCTTGAGGAGGGGCATGCGGATGCGCACGTTGTAGCGGTTTTCAAGCAGCCAGCGCAGATTCTGCAGAATCAGCGCGTTGTGCGCGCCTGTCAGCTCCTTGTGGCGCTCCGGATCCATATGCTTGATGTCAAACAGAAAAAGGTCGACGTGGGGGGCGATTCTGGCCAGCACTTCCGAGCGGACATAGCCGCAGGTCTCGATAGCGGTGTTGATGTGCTTCTGATGACTGCTTTCCAGCAGATTGCAGAGCGCTTCCGGCTGCATGGTGCATTCGCCGCCGCCGACAGTGAGGCCTCCGCCGGAGGTCTCGTAGAAGGGGGTGTCCTCCTCGACCACGCTCATGAGATCGGAAATGCTGCGGCGCTCGCCCGAAAGAGCCAGCGCCTTGGGCAGACACGCTTCCACGCAGCGCCCGCAGCCCAGGCATTCCTTGCTCCGGTCCACCAGATGGGTGCCGTCCTCCGCAAAGGAGTGCAGTCCGGCGGGACAGACTTTCGCGCAGGACCCGCAGGACACGCACTGATTGCGCTTGAGCATGATCTCGAAATGGCGAAGCTGGCTTTCAGGATTCGAACACCACTGACAGCGCAGAGGACACCCCTTGAAGAAAACAATGGTGCGCACGCCCGGTCCGTCGTACATGTTGTACTTCTGGACATTGAATATCAGTGCTTTCCTTTCAATCACAGCTTGATCCCCTGTCTGTAGAGAACTTGGGTCCCGTCCCGCCGTCCGACTCATGCCGCACGCCTGAGTTTCAGAACGCACGGCATTGTGCGGAGCGCACCGGGATGGGGGGAGAAATGACGGCATTGCCTGTCCCGACGGCCGAGGTCGGTCTTCTTCCACGGGATGCCAGCCGGTTCCCCGGCCTCGCGCCCGGCCGCGTCCGCCATCCCTTCAGCGATGCGGTCAGGAGCCTGCCGGGAGAACGCCGCCAGGCGCCTGTGCGCCCAAGCTGCATTCTCGGCCAGAATTCCGGTCCGCTGAATGGAAATGAGGTTGTTGTCGGCAAGCATGTTCAAGCCCGGGTCTGCCTAGGACAGGAGATTCTCGATGGTGTAGCGGCGCGTGATTTTGACAAGATCCCTGTGCGGCGTGGGGATGACGACAGAACTGTACACATCGGCTCCCATGGCCTGCACGGCCCTGACGCCGGCGGCGACGGCCGCCTGACAGGCGGCGACATCGCCCTCCACCAGCACGGAAATATAGCCGGAGGCCACGTTCTCGTAGCCTATCAGCTCCACATCGGCGGCCTTGACCATGGCGTCGGCGGCTTCGAGCACATAGACAATGCCGAAGGTTTCGATGAGGCCGAGCGAGCGAAGGCGCGGCTCGGCGGGTTCTTCCGCAACGCCGTGCACGCGGGCGATGTCGGTCACTCCGCGCACAGGACGCGGCATCACATTGTGCGCCGTGAGCTTGCCGATGGAGGAGGCCGCGGCCCTGCCGGCATCCACGGATGCCCGGACGGCGGCGACATCGCCGGTGACAAAGATGGTGACCAGCGTGGACCCCACATTTTCATAGGCGAGCAGTTCGACATCCGCGGCCTTCAGCATGGCATCGGCTCCGTAAATGGAGGGCACCATGCCCAGGGTCTCGATAAGGCCTATGGCTTCTTGCTTGCGGTCTTCCATATGATTGTCTCCGGGGCTTCGGGCGCAGCAGAGGATACTACTATCTTTAATAGATAGCCTTCCACTCAAGGGAAAGGTCAAGCTGTTGGGTGCCTGTTCCCAAAGATATTTTTGTCCGCGGCCGCCGGCCTCCGCGGACGGGGTTGCCGGAAAAAAACAGAGACATTGCCGGCCGTTTGAAATATGCCGGCCGGATTCGGCGCAGCGGATTGGCGCAGGGCCTGTCCGGCGCCGCGCTCCTGCCGCAAAGGCGGGAGCGCGCAGGCCGCGAAATGCCGTCAGAAAGGACGTCAAACATTCACACAGGGGGGAATGTTCGCGAAGAACGGCAGGACACCTTCACCCGCCTGCCCCCCAAAAAAAACGGTCCTCCCCGGCATGAATGCCGGGGAGGACCCTTCAGCGCGTTCAATTCCGCCTCATCACCAGAAGACCGGCCGGCGTCCGTCCCGTCCGGATGGCATGCTCCGCCCTGCTCCCGATGATTCGCACTGCGCGTGTCCGGCAGGAACTAGGCGCAGTCGTGCTTGTCCCAGGGTTCGCGGTTGTCGCGCTGGATGACGGATTCCATGCGAACCAGGGCTTCCTTCAGCTTCTTGATTTCATCGAGCTTCAGGTTGGGGTTCTTCATCACCTGGTAGACGATGGCGCCGGTGCAGGTGGCGTCAATTTCCAGGTCGTCGATGGTGGCGATGGTCACCATCAGGTCCTG
>JAUNSE010000175.1 GCA_030539415.1 Desulfovibrionaceae bacterium | reverse complement strand
TCCATCCAGAAGGAGAAGATGTCCCCCGACTTCTGGCAGCCGAAGCAGTAGAAGCGGCCGTCTGGCGTCACGTTGAAGGAGGGCTTGGTCTCCTGGTGGAAGGGGCAGGGCGCGACAAAGCGATTGCCGATCTGCCGCAGCGGGACGAAGCGGTTGATCAGGTCCACAATGGGGATGCGCTCCTTGATGAGCGCTATGGCATCGCTGTTGGCCATTGCTCTTCCTCGGGCGCCGGATCGGGCCCGAAGGCCCGGTCGCGGGGAAAGCCGGAACGGGACGCCGCGGGACGGCACCCCGGAACAGGGAACAGGAGGGGCGGAACCCGCTCCCCCCGACAAACAGTCCGAAGGGACCGGCTGCGCCGGCCCCGGCTACTTGAGCGTGACGATGGTCATGCCGTCGCCGCCACGGTCGGCCGGAGCGAGACTGTAGCCGCTCACATGGGAGCAGCCGGCAAGCCATTCGTGTATGGCCCGGCGCAGGGCGCCGGTGCCGCGGCCGTGCACCACCTCGACCTCGCGCATCTCGGCGAGATACGCCTTGTCCAGGCAGACCTGCAGACGGGAGACGGCCTCCTCGGCGCGCATGCCGCGCACGTCCACGCTCCAGGCTGCCTCGGCGGCGTGCTTCGCGCTCTGGGCCTGGGCCGCGGCGGGCACGGCTCCGAAGGTCTTGCCCTTCGGCGCCTGGGCCGGCTGGACGGCCGTGGGCAGGTCCTGCAGCACCGAGATCTCGGCCCACAGGCTGACGCCGCCCATGTCCAGGCGCACGCGGCCGCGGCGGGAGTCCACCTCGGTGATGACGCCCTTTCTGCGGAAGACGGAATGGGTGACCGTGTCGCCCACGGCCAGATCCCTGGCCGGCGCCTGGGGCGCCTCCTCCGGCTTGGCCTCCTCGCGGGCGAGACTGGCGCGCAGGGCGGCCATCTGCTTCAGGGCCTGCTTGTGGGTGACCTTGTCCTCCTTCACGGCGCGCATGAGCTCCTGCGCCCTTGCGCGCACCTCGTCGTGCAGGCGGCGGCGCTCGGCGTCCAGACGCTCGCGGGAGTGCTGGGCCGCGTTGCGGGCCCTGGTCTGCTCCTCCTTGAGCACCTTCAGCTCGTTCTCGCGCTGCAGGGCCAGCTCGTTCAGGCGTCGCAGCAGGGCGGAGGTGTCCTCGCCGTCCTGGAGCAGGTAGTGCTCGGCGCGGCGCAGCACGCATTCGGGCAGGCCGTGCTCGCGGGCCACGTCCAGGGCCTGGCTCGAGCCGACCTGATCGTAGGCCAGCACGTACAGGGGCCTGCGCGTGGACGGGTCGAAGAGCATGGAGGCCGCGCGGGCGCCCTCCTTGGCCAGGGCGTAGCCCTTGAGGGCAGGGAAGTGGGTGGCCGTGAGCACGAAGGTGCGCTTTTCCAGCAGCTCGTCCAGCACGGCCTGGGCCAGAGCGGCGCCCTGGGCCGGATCCGTGCCGGAGCCGAATTCGTCCAGCAGGACGAGGCCCGAGCCGTCCAGATGCTTCCAGGCCTTGGCCAGATGCTCGATCTGGGCCGTGAAGGTGGAGACGTTGTCCTCGAGGCTCTGCTCGTCGCCGATGAAGGCGTCCATGCGCGTGATCCAGGGCAGGTGCGAGCCCGCGCCCACAGGCACGGGCAGGCCGGCCAGGGTCATGGCGATGGACAGGCCCAGAGTCTTGAGGCAGACGGTCTTGCCGCCGGCGTTGCCGCCGGTGACGATGACCGCCTTGTCGCCGGGCCGGAAGACGATGTCCAGGGGATGGACACGGTCAAGGGCCGCCTTCAGGGCGCCGCCTCTGCGCGCCTCCTGGCCCGTGTTCTGGCCGGCGCTCTCGCGCTCGGCGAGCAGGAGCAGGGGATGGCGGGCCTGGGCCAGCAGCAGTCCCTCGTCCGCGCCGGTGAGCGGCACCATGCGGGCGTCGGAGAGATCGGCCAGGCGGCGCTTGGCGTTCAGAAGGTCGAGCTCGGTGAGCAGGCGTACGGCGGCAAGGGCGCCGGTGCTGTCGGCCTCCAGCATGTTGGCCAGGAAGAGCAGCACCTTGCGCTCCTCCTCGCGCTCCTCGCGGCGCAGCTCCTGGATGCGGTTGTTGAGCTCGACCAGGAACATGGGCTCGAAGTAGCAGGTCTCGCCTGTCTGGGACCAGTCATGCAGGATGCCCTGCATCTTGTTCTTGTAGTTGGCCTTGAAGGGCAGAACGTAGCGGTCCGAGGACAGGGTCATGAACTCGTCCTGCAGATAGGGCAGGATGTTGTACTTCTCGGCGAAGGAGCGCGTCTTGCGCATGGCCGTCTGATGCAGGCTGCGCAGCTCCACGCGCACCTGGAAGAGCTCGGGCGAGGCCTCGTCGCGGAGCAGGCCGTCCTCGTTCAGGCAGCGGGCCAGAGCAGAGGTGAGGGCCTGGGGCATGGGCGGATTGGTGGCCAGGGCCATCAGTCGCGGCCACTTCTCCTGTCCCTCGTCCACGCAGATGGCGTCGCGGGCCTGCGCCGCGCTCAGCAGCACGGAGCGCAGGGCGAAGAGGGCGTCCAGGTCGCAGCCGGCGCGCAGGGCGCCCCGCTCCCGCACGGCCGTGATGAAGGGCGTGACATCGGGAAAGGCGCCGGGCGCCGCGTCCTGTGAGGCCCTGGGGCGCGACATGAAGGTCAGGCTCTCGTCGTAAAGCTTCTGCGTCTCCAGCACCTCCTGCTCGCTGCTCAGCGGCAGAAGGCCCAGAGCCCGCTCCCGGCCGCAGTCGGACTGGCAGAGGTCGGCCAGGCGCTTCTGGATGCGGTCGTATTCCAGGGCGTGAAGCGTGCGTGCGTGAATCACCGGGACTCCTTATTTAGCCAGACGGGCCTTGACGGCCGCGGAAAGTCTGCCGCCGTCCACGCGGCCCTTGAGGGCCTTCATGAGCGGCCCCATGACCTTGCCCATGTCGGAGGGCGCCTTGGCGCCGACCTTCGCGACCATCTCCTCGATGGCGGCCGCAAGCTCCTCGTCGGTCAGGGCCTTGGGCAGGTAGCCTTCCAGAATGGCCAGTTCGGCCTCCTCCTTCTCGGCGAGGTCGGCGCGGCCGGCCTTGTTGTACTCGGCGATGGAATCGCGGCGCTGCTTGGCCTCCTTGATGATGACATCCATCATCTCGTCGTCGCCCAGCTCCTCGCCGGGACGGCTGGTGTCGACCAGGCGGCGCTTGACGGAGGTCTTCAGCATGCGCAGCACGGAGACGCGCACGGTCTCCTTGGCCTTGTAGGCGGTGATGTAGTCCTTTTCGATCTGCTGGTAGAGAGACACGGTATTCTCCTTCGTGTGCAGAGCCCCTTGGGGCCTGAAAATGTCGCTTGAGACAAAAGCAGCCCGGACCGGATCCTGAAGCGGACCGGCCTGGAAGCTGGATGCGCGGGGCAGTGAATTTCACTGTAGAAGGTAAGCAGAAGACGGCATTTGTCCAGTGACAGGGGCGCATTTCGCGGCCGGCCTTCCGCTGTTTCGGGGCTTCCCGAAAATCTTATCGGCAGAAATTCCCCTGCCCTCATGCCCGGGAGGAGGGTTTTGCGCGGAACGGGACAGCGGGCCGGGCAGGGCCCGGCACAAGAAAGGGGGCCTTTCCCAAGCGGAAAAGCCCCCGAATATCATGCCGCGCGGCCTGCGCGCGGACTAGTAGCGGTTGTCGCCGTAGTCGGCGTCGTCATAGTCGCGGTGGTCGGGGCCGGGACCCCTGTCGCGGCGATGGTCGCGGCGCGGCTCCGGGGGGCGTCTGTCGTAGTCGCGGTTGTACTCTTCCTCTTCCTGCGAGCTGCCGACAAGGCCGCCCACAAGAGCGCCGGCGCCGGCGCCGGCCAGCGCGCCCCAGCCGGGATGGCCGTGGGCGATGGCGGCGATGCCGGCACCGCCGGCCGCGCCTATCAGAGCGCCGCTCGCGGCGCCCTGCTGGGTCTTGCTCATATTGGTGCAGGCCGTGGCGCCGCAGAGGGCGAGAACGAGAACGGCCATAAGCAGGGATTTTTTCATGTTGCTTCCTCTGTTTGTCCGGATTCCTGGGGAATCCCGCAAAGCGCCGCGTCCGTCAGGGGACGGGCGGGGAGGGAGGGGATTGAGCCGTCAGGCTCAGTTCTTGCCGGGTCTGGACCCCCTGGGGCCGGGAGCCGGCTGCTTCATGATCTCGATCCAGAGAACATGGAAGACCGGTCTGCCCAGATGGTCCGGATTGGCCTTGTACCACTCGTCGATTCTGGCCGAGACGGCCGGCAGGGTCGTGTCCCTGAAGGCGTGGTACCAGGCCTTTTCGAAGGGCGAGAGCAGGCTCTCGTCCAGGGCCGGCAGCGTGCCGTCCGGCGCGGGTTTGACCCGCTTGCCGGGCTTGAAGGCCTTGCTGGCGTAGTCGGCGGAGATCGCCAGTTCCATGCCGAAGAGCACGGCCAGCTTGGTTTCCTCGGAGGCTGCCAGCCAGATGTCGCCGGTCAGCTGATTGATGCGGTGGGGCGTGTTCAGCCCCGTATCATGCACAGAGCCTGCCTGTTCGGCCTCAGCCGCGAAAGCGGGTGCGGTCGAAAGCAGGCAGGCTGCTAGAAGAAGTATGAAAAGCTTGCGCATGCTTCCTCCGTTGCTGTCAGTATTGGCGCATGTCCGGGGCCGGTCAGGGATGACGCGGTCTCCGGTCAGTGCGATCTCTAGCAGGAAGAGCGGAGCTTGGCAAGTTTCCAGTACAGTGTGCTAACCGGCGATGGCGGCCGCGATCATGTCGCGGAAGCGGCCGAACAGATAGTGGCTGTCGTGGGGGCCGCAGGCGGCCTCGGGGTGGTACTGCACGCTCATGACATGCCTGCTCGGGCAGGAGAGGCCGGACAGGGTGCCGTCATTGAGGTTGATGTGGCTGGCCTCGATGTGCGGGCAGCCGTCTATGACCACGCAGAAGCCGTGGTTGTGGGAGGCGATCTCGATGTGGCCGGTGGCCAGATCCTTGACCGGGTGGTTCACGCCGTGGTGGCCGAACTTCATCTTGGTGGTCTTCGCGCCGAGGGCCAGGC
>JAUNSE010000174.1:4637-5005 GCA_030539415.1 Desulfovibrionaceae bacterium | reverse complement strand
ATTCGTTTGTTTACTATATCCAATTTCCTCCAATAATTTTCCTACTACAGGATGACTAACCTTGAATCCCTGTCCTTCAAGCAATTCGGCAATTTTACGGAGGCTTAATGAAGTCCAGTGTATTACACGCATCGGATCGCCATATGTTTGTGGCTCAACTAGCGATTTTATCGCTTCGATTACTTCAGGGTGGTTCTTAGAAAATTGTTTTCTGCCACCTCCTTCACGTCGAATGCGTGCTTTAGTAGATATAATTACATCTGACTGTTGCTCTTCTTCAGCGACTTCAGTTTCTGTTGGATCAGAAATATTGATCTGAGATGTTGAATTATTATCAAGAGTTTGAGAAATTTCTGCTAATCCCTTGC
>JAUNSE010000174.1:0-4627 GCA_030539415.1 Desulfovibrionaceae bacterium | reverse complement strand
GCAACAGCCGAAATTGCTCCATATCCCCCGACAAACAACGCAACCAACCCACAGTACTCACGCCGCTGCCGTTCATTAAGGCCACAGATGCTGAAGCCTTGTCGAAATTGTTCCAGAGGAACTACTGCTTGGGTGATTGCCTTCATCGGGGAACTCTCCTGAATTATCCGTAATAGGATATCAGTATAGCAGTTCCCTCGAAAGTTGTCTAAGTTATTTTTTTACAATTCCTTATGTGGAAGACCGCAAGAACTGCCTTGTCTTCAGGCCGCTTGTCGAATTGTCCATGGAACAGATGCACTCCCTGGAGGCCGCCCTGAAGCAGGCCATACAGCAGCTCTATCAGGTTGAGGAAATGGAGCTCAGTGTGGAATGCCTTCCTTCCGCTGCCGCTCCCAAAGCCATCTTTTTCTACGAGGCCTCGGAAGGCGGTGCCGGCATCCTGCGGCGCCTTGTGGCGGAGCAGGAAGCACCGGAGCCTCCGTCAATGGCGGTTCCGGCACGTCCGGTAATGACGGTTCTTCCGGCACGCCCGCGGAGCAAGAGGGCAGCGGGGGCAGCACAGACGGTACCACCGGTACCGCCGAAAAGTCCGGTAATGGAAGTTCTTCCGGCACGTCCACGCCAGGTGGCAACGGAGAGGAGGACGATGATGATACCGATCACGGCAAAAAACCTCCGATGACCAGAGCCGAACTTCTGGCCTATCTGAAAAATAGATGCGACAGCAAACTCGAACGCGACTGGCTCGACACGCTCGAATCATGCGGACTGAACCTGCCTGACAAGGCCCAGCACTATTTGAAATGCTGCCATACCAAGCCCGACTTCTGGTATGAAAAGGCCCGGACGGCCATCTATATTGACGGTCCTGCTCACGACTATCCCGACAAGCGCAAGCATGACGAGGAGACAGATGAATGTCTGGAAGACAGAGGCATCACCTCCCTGCGCTTTGCTCATGACGAGCAGTGGGTGATCACTCTGGTCAAATACCCGTCTATTTTCGGCACCATGAAATAAATCTGGAAGGATAACAATGAAATACAAAACCGGCTCTCTGGTCAGCGCGCGCGGCCGCGACTGGGTGGTTCTGCCGCCCGCCGCATCCGGCTCCGACTGGCTCATGCTCAAGCCCCTGGGCGGCACGGACGATGAAATCATCGAACTCCTTCCGGAACTCGAAACAGTCTCCCCTGCCGAATTCTCCCTGCCCAATCCGGCGCATCTGGGCAGCGCCCGCTCCTGCGCCATTCTGCGCGACGCGGTCCGCCTCGGTCTGCGTCAGACCACAGGTCCCTTCCGCTCCTTCGGCCACATTGCCGTGGAGCCGCATCCCTATCAGCTCGTGCCGCTGATGATGGCCATGCGGCAGTCAACAGTCCGGCTGCTCATCTCTGATGACGTGGGCATAGGCAAGACCGTCGAGGCCCTGCTCATCGCCCGCGAGCTTTTAGACAGAGGCGAGGTGAAACGCATGACCGTCCTCTGCCCGGCCCAGCTGGCCGAGCAGTGGCAGAAGGAAATGGAGGAGAAGTTCCACATCGAGGCCGAGACGGTGCTCCCCTCCACGGTCGCCCGCCTGGAGCGGGGTCTTGGCGCCGGCACCTCCCTCTTCGAGAGATACCCCTTCACCATCGTGTCCCTGGACTACATCAAGTCCGAGCGCCACAGGCTGGACTTCATCCGCGCCTGCCCCGAGCTTGTCATCGTTGACGAGGCCCACTCCTGCGCCTCTCCCGACGGGGGACGGGGCGGCAAGCAGCGCTACGAGCTGGTGAAGGAGCTGGCCGCGCAGGAAGACCGGCACATGCTTTTTGTGACGGCCACCCCGCACAGCGGCAAGGGCGATGTCTTCCGCTCCCTGCTGGCCTTCATGAGCCCCGCTCTGGGCAGTCTGCCGGACGACATGATGGGTGACGAGCACAGGAGGGACCGCGAGCTGCTGGCCAGATACTTCATCCAGCGCAAGCGCGGCGATGTCAGCACCTATCTTTCCGACACGGCTCAGGCTGCCAGCTTCCCGGACCGCATGGCAAAGGAACTGACGTGGCAGGCCGGGCCGGAGTGGAAGGAGCTCTTCACCAAGACCCTGGCTCTGGCCAGAGACAGCATTGACAGTGCCGAGCAGGGCACCCAGCTGCAGCAGCGCGTCTGCTGGTGGTCCGCTCTGGCCATGCTCCGCGCCGTGTCGTCCTCGCCCGAAGCGGCCGAAGCGACCTTCAGCCACAGGGCGCCCGGGGCGGACAGCGAATCCGGGGAAGATGGAGCCGACCTCCTCAGCACTGTGGAGGCGGTGGACAGCCAGGGCCGTCAGGCAACTTTCGACCAGGACGTCCTCGATGAGACTGCCATCTCTGACGTTCTGCCTGGTGCCGACACCTCTCCGGCCGAGGACCAAGCGGCGGACGGCAGCAGCGAAGCGCAGCCAGTCAAAAAGAAGCTGAAGGGCCCCTCGAAAAACCGCTACCGGGAGCTGGCCAGGCTGGCCGCAGAGCTGAAGGGCAAAAAAGACTCCAAGCTACAGAGCCTCATCCCGCATGTCCGGCAGCTCCTGGACGACGGCTATTCGCCCATCATCTTCTGCCGCTTCATGACAACGGCCAGATATGTCTCAACAGAACTGGCTGCAGCCCTGAAGGACGTCACCGTTGCCGCCGTGACCGGCGAGCTCCCCCCGGACGCCCGCGAGGAGCGCATTCTGGAGCTCTCCGTAAGCCCGAGGCGCGTCCTTGTCTGCACGGACTGCCTGAGCGAGGGCATCAACCTGCAGGAACACTTCAGTGCGGTCATTCACTATGACCTGTCCTGGAACCCGACACGCCACGAGCAACGCGAGGGCCGCGTGGACCGCTTCGGCCAGCCGAAGAAGGAAATCCGCGTCATCACCTGGTGGGGCAAGGACAATCCGGTAGACGGCATGATTCTGAACGTGCTGCTGCGCAAGCACTTCCGCATCCGCCAGTCGCTGGGCATTTCGGTGCCTGTTCCCAGCCAGAGCGAGGAACTCCTCTCAACACTGCTTCTGGCCGCGATTCTGAGCAGCGAGAAGAGCACCAAGAAACAGATGCAGCAGCCCTTGCTGCCAGGCATTGCAGCCCACGTGGCCAAAGCCAAGAAGCAGGAGCAGGAACTCGATACCGAGTGGGACAGGGTCGCCGCTCAGGAGAAGAAGCGCTCCAGGTCCATCTTCGCCCAGCAGAGCGTCAACCCGACGGAAGTCGCCAATGCCCTTGCCGATGCGGCCAAGGCCTGCGGCAGCGCGGCAACCGTGCAGGAATTTGTCAGCATGGGCTGGCCGCTGCTCGGCGGCAAGAAGGACCCCACCCAGAAGACCCGCTTCGCCTGGTACTTTGACCAGAGCAAGCGCGCGGCCTACGGCCGCCATCTGGACCTTCCGGAAGACGGGCAGGAATTTGTCTTCAGGCTGCCTGCCGCGGACGGCCAGACCTATCTTACTCGCACGCATCCCCTTGTGGAGCAGCTGGCGGCCTTCCTGGCGCAGGATGCCCTGGATCCCGTGGATGACAAGCCTCTGACCAGTCGCTGCGGCGTCATGCGGACTAAAGCGGTCCCAAGGAAGACGACGCTACTCCTCTGCCGCTTCCGCTTCCTCCTCAGCACCACCGGCGGCATACAGCACAGCTCCCTGGCCGAGGAATGCTGCGGCGTGGCCTTCACCGGCAAGCCCCAGAAAGCCTGCTGGCTGTCTGAAGACGAGGTCGCCGCCCTCTATCACGCGCAGCCCGACGCGAATATCGCGAGCGATCTGGCCGCAAGATGGATCACCCAGACAGAAGAGGAAATCGACGCTGTCCGTCCCCATCTCGCCGAAATACTGCAAGATCGGGCTGATGTCCTGAAGGCGGCGCACGCAAATGTCCGCAAGACGGCAAAGCTCAGCCTCAGATACAATGTGCAGGCTCAGGGCGCACCGGACATTCTCGGCATCTTCATCTTCATGCCCGTGGACTAGACAGACAAAACGCATCAGTCATCAGGAAGCATCATGGCCAGATCGATATACAATGACGCGGTTTTTTCCAATATACATTCTGAAGGACAGTTACTGCCGCTGGACACCCTGCAGCGCATTGTCAGCAAGGACAAAAGCGTGGAGGGCATTTCGGAAGAGCAGTACGGCCTCTACGGCGACAACCTGGGCGAGGCCATCAATCAGGCCTGGACAAGTATGCGCAATGCCTGGAGAAAATTCTCCATTCAGCGCCAGAAGCTGGCTCAGGCGGAAAAGGGCACGACCCTGACCCGCTCGCACCTGCTCCTGCCCCTCTTCGAGAAACTGGGCTACGGACAGCTCTCGCAGGCAAAGGCTGAGGAGCGCCAAGTCACCCTGCCGGACGGCAGACAGCTCTCCTACCCCATCTCCCACTTCCGCTATGAGTCCCCCATACATCTGGTCAGCTTCAAGGTTTCTCTGGACAGCAAGACCGCCGGAGAAACCGGGGCCTCCAGGCAGAGTCCGCATTCTCTCGTGCAGGAATTCCTGAACCGCTCGGATGATCACCTGTGGGGCTTTGTCAGCAACGGTCTTATTCTGCGCGTGCTGCGCGACAATGCGTCTTTCTCCCGGCAGGCCTACGTCGAGTTTGACCTTGAGGGCATCTTC
>JAUNSE010000002.1:24873-30437 GCA_030539415.1 Desulfovibrionaceae bacterium | reverse complement strand
AGAGCCTGCGAGCATGCCTGCAAGGCTTCCTGCCTGTCTGTCCGCGAGCGGCGTGCGGACCCAGGTCGGTGTCTGGGCTGCTTCAACTGCCTTTCGGCATGCAGATACGGAGCCATTTCCTTCAGTCCGCGTTCTAAAGACTGATTACAGTCACTGCTTCACAGACAGTTCACTCCCACTGCAGAAGAAGAGACGGAAGACAGGTTTCGCCTGCTTCCGTCTCTTCATCCATTTTCATGCTGTCGGCGTAGCCGGCCGCGTGTGCCGTTATTCGCCGAAGGCCCTTTTCAGGGCGTCAACGCACATCTGGCCCATGCAGTTCGTGGTGCCCACCGTGGAGGAGGAGGTGTGGGAGCCGAGAACCACATTGCCGAGTTCGTACCAGCGCTCGTCGGCCGGCGGCTCCTTGCTGAAGACGTCAAGGCCGGCGCCATAGATGGATTTGGCGGCAAGGGCTTCAAGCAGGGCCGCTTCATCCACAAGCTCGCCGCGGGCGGTATTGATGAGAATGCAGTTTTTCTTCAGAGAGGCAATGCGCTCCCTGTTCATGAGATTTCTCGTGTCCTCGTTGAGCAGGGAATGCAGGGTGATGACATCGGCCTGCGCGCAGATCTCGTCCACAGTGGCGGGAGTGATGTCGTACCGGGCGGCAAAGTCCTTGTCGAAATACGGGTCGCTGGCCAGAATTTTCATGCCGAAGCCGGCGGCGCGTCTGGCAACGCATTTGCCAACGGCACCCAGGCCCACGATGCCCAGGGTCTTGCCGAAGATGTCGATGCCGGTTTCCTTGCCCCAGTCCTTCTTCCTGCAGCGGCCGTCAATCACGACCACCTTGCGGGCCACGGCAAGCATCAGCGCAAAGGCGTAGTCGGCAACGGCATTGCTGTTGGCGCCCACGGTGCGGGTCACGGTAATGCCGCGGCGCTCGCATTCGGCCATGGCCACATTGTCGAGGCCGACGCCGTAGCGGGCAATAACCTTCAGTTTGGGTGCGGAGGCCAGCACCTTTTCGTTGCAGGGGTCGACACCCAGAATGACCGCCTCGCAGTCGGCAATTTTTTCGCACATGGCCACCTCGGAGAGGATGGCGCCGGTGTCGTTGCGGACAATTTCGAAGCCCAGGCTTTCAATCTGGGCAAAGAGATCCGGATTGCTCTTGCCAAACGAGCGCGGTGTAATCAGAACTTTCATGCGGTTCCCCATGACTCCCCTGTCCCGCGGCTGCTGTCGAAGACCCGGCAGGGAGTCTGTCTGAAAGAGTGACATGGACTGATGGACGGGGCATTGCCCCGTCCGGACTGTACAATGATTCGGAGGATGCGGCAGTGATGACCGGGACGGCTAGGACATGGCATCCAGCTGCCGCGTGACGCCAACCACTTCCTGCTCGATTTCCTTCTGCCGTTCGGCCGCAATGCCAAGCCCCCGGGCCAGAGCGTCCACATAGCTCCGCTCCATGAAGTGGTCGATATCGATGACCAGGCAGGACAGACGGAAGATGTCTTCCTTCTGCTCGTCGGAATCCGCTGAAGCGGCCAGAGCGTTCACGTCCAGGGGCTCGCTCATGAGCGAGGACACCAGGCCGTGTATGTCCTGGCCGGGCAGAAACTGCTCGGCCAGCTTGGTGATGCGGGCTCTCTCGGTGTCGTCGATATGGCCGTCCGCACGGGCCGCGTAAATCATCGCCCGCAGCATGAGCACAGCCGTGGGATCCTGGGCCGCCTCCCGTATGCCCTCGGTGCGGGCATCATCGTCACCGAACTGATGGCTGCCGAACTGCACTTCACCGGGATGGCGCTCGTACCTTTCCGGTTCGGGTCTGGCGCCCGGCTGCTGCCACCCTGCGGAACGGGCTTCGGCGTCATAGACCGGCTGACCGTTCGTTTCCGGCTGCTGCCAGCCGCCGGGCCGGGGACCATCGCCGAATGTCTGCGGCCCCCCGAAGCCGTCGCGGGGCGGCTGGCCGTACGACTGTCCGGGCTGCTGCCGGAAATCCTGCCACGGATCCTGTGTCCGGGGCTGACCGTACTGCCCCTGGGGCTGGCCGTAGGGATTCTGCGGCTGGCCGTACTGGCCCCGGGGCTGCCCATAGGGGGGCTGAGGCTGACCGTACGGAGTCTGCGGCTGGCCGGGCTGACGCGGATCCGCCTCATTCTTCTGCGACCATTTTTTGTAGAAATTGTAGGCAACGGCGCCGACGCCCATGAGGGCCGCGCTCTTGAGCGCCCCCTTGGGCATGATGCTGCCGGCGAGCGCGGCCAGTCCGCCTATGCCCAGCACGGTGCCGATGCCCGGGCCGGACGACTGGCCGGGAGCGTTCTGGGCCGGCGCGCCGGACCAGCTCCGCTGCTGCGTCTCGTACTGCTGGCGCCGGGCGGGGGTGGAGAAACGGTCAGTGTTCAAAATATCGAATATGGACATAAACACCTCTGGTGGCCGCATTTGCGTGCAAATCCGTCAACATGCGGAAGGGGAAAGCAGTTCCTGCTCCGGAAGCCCGGCGTCCGCGCCAGGGCCATGCCGGCGTAATGCCGTCCGGCGCCTGAAGGGACATGCCCGTGCCCTGCGCCGGCTCTCCTCAAAACTAGTCATTATTCATCCGATTTCAAGGTATCCCACCCCCTGGTGCAAAGAAAACACTTTTCTCCCGGAACAATGTGGGCTATACGCCCCGCTGCGGCAAAAGCGAAAATCAGGGCGGCCGCTCCCCTTCCCCGGGGCGCTGCTCCGCACCGCATGCCGGCACCCGAAGACGCTCCGTGCCGATGCCCGGTCCGCCCGCCGCGCTGCCGGATTTCCTTCAAAAGCGTCCATACTGAAAATCTATGCTTGTCACATACCTTTCCCCACTCACCAGCCTCTACGACGCCCTCAACGAATTCTGGGAGAGCCAGAGGACGCAGCGGGCCGTGGCGGCCATCATCCTGCTTCTCTATTTTGCCGCTCTCGCCGGCATCGAGCTCAAAAACTGGGGCGTCCTGCCGCCGTGGCTTGCCGCCGTCACCCCGAACAGTCACTCCTGGGCCATCCTGATGGCCTTCACGCTCATTCTCGGTGTCGAGGTCATCAGCCTTATCTTCTGCATCTCGGACTCCTTTTCGCGGTCGGTCGGCAAGCAGCTTGAGATCCTGGCTCTCATTCAGCTGCGCGGCGCCTTCAAGGAGCTGGGCGCCCTGCAGGAACCCATCACCATCGCCAATCACTGGGAGCCTGTACTGCATATCGCCCTGGCCGCCGCAGGCGCGCTGCTGATCTTCATAGCCCTGCGCGTCTTCATGCGCCTCTCGGGCAAGCGCATGAACACCCACAAGCCCACCTGCATTGTCTATGTGTACAGCAAGAAGCTGCTCTGCCTCATGCTGCTCGGCGTTGTCGTGGTCATCGGCGTCATGCACACCGTCGCCTTCTTCCAGACGGGGCAGAGCCAGCGCTTCTTCGAGACCGTGTACACGGCGCTCATCTTCGCGGACATCACGCTTGTCCTTCTCGCGCAGCGCTACATGCCCGCCTTCAACGCCGTCTTCAGAAATTCCGGCTTTGTCGTGGGCACGCTCATGATGCGGCTGAGTCTCTCGGCGGCGGCGCCTCTCGACACCCTCATCGCCCTCTTCTCCGCCGGATATGTCATCGTGCTCGTCTGGTCCTTCAACCACTTCCTTGCCGAAAGGGAATACGGCCGCACGGCCGCGGACTGCGAAGACGACAAAAACTCGGACTGACAGGACAAGCCCATGCCCCACACGCCTTTTCTTTCCTCCGAATTTCCCCAGACTCCGCCCGAACGGGCCGGTTTTCACATCATCCCCGTTCCTCTCGAGCGCACCGTCTCCTACGGAGGCGGCACCCGCCTGGGGCCCGAGGCCATCCTGGAGGCCTCGCAGCAGCTTGAGGCCTGGGACGGCATCAGCTCGCCCGGCAGCCTGGGCATCCACACCCATGCGCCCATAGACTGCAGCCAGGGGCTCGAATCCGTCTTTGCCCGGACCGAGGAGGCCGTCCGCGCCGCTCTCGCGGCAGATGCCGTTCCCGTGGTCCTGGGCGGAGAGCACACTGTGAGCTACGCGCCCCTGCACGCCCTGCATGAAGCCGGCCGCATTTTCGGCGTCCTGCACTTCGACGCTCACTGCGACCTGCGCGAGATCTACGAGGATGACCGCTTTTCGCATGCGTGCGTGCTGCGCAGGGCCGTCGAGGACTGCGCCCTGCCGCTGGTCCAGTTCGGCACCAGGGACTACTGCCGCGAGGAGGCCGACTTCCGCAGGCAGGCGGGCATCACGGGCTATGACGCGGACTGGCTGGCCAGACACGGCCTGCCGGAGCAGCCCCTGCCAGAGGATTTTCCCAAAGACGTCTATGTGACCTTCGATGTGGACGGCTTCGACAGCTCCCTCATGCCGGCCACCGGCACGCCCTCGCCCGGCGGACTGTTCTGGCATCAGGCCATGGCCATCCTCGAGGTCTGCCTCGCCGGCAGACGGCTCATCGGTTTTGATGTGGTCGAGCTTGCCCCCATACAGGGGCTGCATCACGCCGACTTCACGGCGGCGAAGCTCGTGCACGCGCTGATGGGCATGGCCCAGCGCAGTCTGGGCCGATAGACGGCAGCAATCGCGCCGGACGGGAAAGGGGAGCACGAATTTCGTGCTCCCCTTTCCGTTGTGCTCTGTCCGCACCCTCTGCCGGCAGACCGGCACGCCGCGGACAGTCTGAAAGACGGCTACAGGGCGTTGCCCAGGGCATCGCACTGCCGCACCACCCTGGCCGGCGCGCCGCAGGCCACGGCATTGGCGGGCACATCGCGGGTCACCACGGACCCCGCGCCGATCACGGCGCCGGGACCGATGCTGACCCCCTTCAGAATGACGCTGCGCATGCCTATCCAGGCCCCGTCGCCTATGACAACGGGCCTGTCCCTGTCCATGCCGGGATCCGTGCTTCTTGTTTCAACGGGCCAGGGGGCATGGAAGTCGGAATCCACAATGATGACATCCGGCGCTATCAGCACCTTTCTGCCGAGCACGATGGACGTGGAGCGGCAGGTTATGCTTGTGCCCGTCAGCTCGCAGCCCTCTCCGACCACAATGGACGCGTCCGGGCCGAAGGTGCGCAGACGGGCGGGATGGGAGATGGCCGCAGCCGTCGACCTGCGCCAGGAGGAAATGATCTGCACGCCGTCCCCGAGCTCTATGCGGCTGCCCGGCCAGCGCATGAGTCCCACGGGGCCGTGCGCGCGCACTCCGCTGCCAAGTCCGACACCGAGGAGGCGTGCCTTCACGCGCAGGCGCAGAGTGCCGAAGGCCTGGCCGAAGACGCGCTGACCCTGCAGCGAAAGCCAGGACAGCACATTGCCCGGAGTGAGTCCTCTTTCAAGAGCTTTTGTCAGGAACTGGCGCATTTGGACTCCCTGTACTCGCGCACCTGATGCCTGATGCGGCACACGCCGCACAAATCGTCGCCCGAGGTGGGGTAGCCGCATTCGCGGCATTCGTGCAGGGTTTCGTCCATGCTTCCCACCAGCTGCTCGAAGCCCTTGCGGCCGCGGTGGATGAAGCCCTGATAGAAGT
>JAUNSE010000002.1:21443-24863 GCA_030539415.1 Desulfovibrionaceae bacterium | reverse complement strand
GCGGCCGGGCATGGCGTACTCCAGGCGCTGCATCACGCCCTTGAGAGTGGTGAAGGTCGCTCCCGGGCTGTAGGGACAGGGCGCTATGTGCGGCTCGATGCCCGTCAGAAAGGCGAAGTTGGCTGTCTCGAACTCGGTCAGGCGCCACAGCGGCTTGACCTTTTTCACAAAGCGACCGTGAGCCGGAAGCATGGGGCCGTCGGCGGCGAGATAGGACACGTCCCAGCGCAGCGTGTTGCTGAACAGACGCGCCACCTCGTCGTCCAGATTGTGTCCCGTGCAGAGCACGGTATAGCCCTGCTCCATGGCGATCTTGTTGAACCAGTGCCGCTTGAGCTTCCCGCACACGGAGCAGATGGGACGCTTGACGGCCTCCTTCACGTCCGGAATGGCCAGGCCTTCCTCGGCCATCTCCTTCACGAGCAGCGGCAGTCCGCGCTCGCTGCAGAAGCGCTCCACCGTGGCGCGCGCGGCCGCGGAAGACACGGGGATGGCCAGGTCAACAAAGAGCCCGGTGGCATTGTAGCCCTGATGCACCAGTTCATAGAGCAGGGAAAGACTGTCCTTGCCGCCGGAAATGGCCACCAGGATCTTGTCGTCCCTGGTGCAGAGCTTTTCCTTTTCAATGCCTCTGGCAACCTGTCTGGAGAAGAACTGCAGGAAGCACTCCCTGCAGAAAGCGGAATTGTGAGCGCGGAGCTTGACGACCGCGTCTGCCTTGCAGATGGAACATTTCATTGTATGACTCCAGGGTGCCGCCGCATTGCGGGCAATGCAGTCGTATCAGGACCGGACATCCCTGTTTTCGCGCTGCCGGCCCCGGCGGGGCGGACGCGGGCAGCGCCATTTATAAAAAGGCGCCGCCTCCCTGCGGCATGCGGGAAAGCGGCACGACCATATTTCGGACCGGGCACGGCCCGGTCCGAAACAGACAGAGGCTACTTCATGAAGACGTTCCTGTCGGGCACGCGAACCAGGTCGCGGCGCAGGAGCTCCTCGGCAATCTGCACGGCGTTGAGGGCCGCGCCCTTGCGGATGTTGTCGGCGCAGATCCACATGTTGAGACCGTTCTCGATGGACTCGTCCTCGCGGATGCGGCCGACCATGGTGTCGTCCTGACCGGCGCACATGATGGGCATGGGGTAGAGCAGCTCGCGGGGATTGTCGATGACGCGGACGCCGGGCGCCTGGGAGAGCAGCACGCGGCACTCCTTGGCGGTCATCTTCTTCTCGGTCTCGATGTTGACGGACTCGCCGTGGCCGAAGAAGACGGGCACGCGCACGCAGGTGGCGGAGACGCCGATCTTGTCGTCGTGGAACATCTTCCTGGTCTCGTTCACCATCTTCATTTCTTCCTTGGTGTAGTCATTGTCCAGGAAGATGTCGATGTGGGGCAGGCAGTTGAAGGCGATCTGGTAGGGATAGGCCTTGTGCTCGATGTCGCGCTGGTTGAACAGATCGCGCACCTGCTTCTCGAGCTCGTTGATGCCCTTCTGACCCGTGCCGGACACGGCCTGATAGGTGGACACCACGATGCGCCTGATGCCCACGGTGTCGTAAATCGGCTTCAGGGCGACGAGCATCTGAATGGTCGAGCAGTTGGGATTGGCGATGATGCCGTTGTGCCAGGCAAGGTCCTCGGGGTTGACTTCGGGCACCACCAGCGGGCAGCGGTCGTCCATGCGCCAGGCGGCGGAGTTGTCCACCACAACGCAGCCGGCGTGGGCGGCGAAGGGTGAGAATTTGGTCGAAGTGGCGCCGCCGGCGGAGAAGATGGCGATGTCCACGCCCTCGAAGGAGTCTTCCTTCAGCTCCCTGACGGTCAGTTCCTGGTCCTTGAATTTGACCGTCTTGCCGGCGGAGCGCGCGGAGGCGAAGGGTATCACCTCGGTGGCCGGGAAGTCACGCTGTGCCAGTGTCTCGAGCATCTCCCTGCCCACGGCACCCGTGGCGCCGCAAACAGCAACAGTCAGTTTGTCCATTTCCTCGTTCCTCCATATGGGGTGCTTCCGCCGCCTTCCATGGGAGGCTGGGAAGCATGCTGTCAGATCATTCCGGCGGAGCGGAAAGCCCGCGGGACCTCCTGCCGCCGGGCTCCTCTTCTCTGCTGAAAAAGAGGGGCGGATTTTGGATCGGATATTTTATACGTTCTCTTTTTCCAAGTAAAGCGCGGAAACATATCCTGTCTTCCACTCACGCCGGCCCGGCCGGTCCGGCGCAGCCGAGGGGCGCATTCTGCCGGCCCTTTCTCCTGACCGTCCCGCATTGTCTCTGTTTTGCTGTTCTTTCTTCCTTTTTGCCTTTTTCACAAGGCTGTGACATAGTAGCCCCGCCTGGTATGCGGAGGAATTCCTGCCCCGCTCCATGAACCGTCCGCTGCGGCATTCCCGCAACCCGCGGCGGCGCATACGGCCAGGGCCTTTCCGTTCGCAGAGGTTTTTCTATGGTTCCTACCACCAACTGTTGTGAGCTCACTGTTCTTGACGTTGTCCCCTTCGGCCTTGCCGATCCGGTTCACAGATATTTTGCCCTGAGGCTCTCCCCGCCCGAATGGACCAACTGGAAACCCGGCCAGTTCCTCATGATCAGGCCGGACTCCTTCGGCCAGGAACTGCCCTGGGGCCGTCCCCTGGGCATCTGCCTCATCCGTCCCCAGCACCTCATCTGCTTCTTCCAGGTCACCGGCAGAGGCACCGAGCGCATGACCAAGCTGCGCCCCAGAGACAAGGTCCGCGTCTGGGGTCCCCTGGGCAACGGCTTTGTGGTCGAGCCCGACACGCCCACCCTGCTTCTTGCGGGCGGCATGGGCATCGTTCCCTTCATCGGCTATGTGGTCGAGCATCCCAAGGCCTGGAACGTGTCCATGCTCTTCGGCCACAGGGATCCTCTCGAGTGCTATCCCGTGGACAGCATCAACGAGCACATCCCCGTGGACACCCTGCGCGAGAGCGTGCCCGGCGATCTCGACAACTTCATCTTCACGCTGCAGGAGCGCATCAAGGAATACGCCGCCCAGAAGGGTCTGATCCTTGCCTGCGGCCCCACCCCCTTCCTCAAGACCGTGCAGGGCTTTGCCAAGGAATACGGCGCCCGCCTCCAGATTTCCCTGGAAAACAAGATGGCCTGCGGCGTGGGCGGCTGCCTCGGCTGCGTCGTCAGAACAACCGACGCATGGCCGGATCCGACCCACCGCAACGCGCCCGTGCAGTGCTGCACGCAGGGTCCGGTCTTCTGGGCCGATCAGGTGGTTCTCTCCTGATTTCCGCCCGGCCCCATTCTTCACGCCACTGCCAAGCCACTGACTTTCCGGAGGCGGCGCGGCCGGCAGACATGCCGGTCCGGCCGAGAAACTGGTGAAACACAACGAACTTGCTGTCACTCTTGCGGGCCCCAGGCAGACCCTCACGCTGAAAAATCCCG
>JAUNSE010000002.1:0-21433 GCA_030539415.1 Desulfovibrionaceae bacterium | reverse complement strand
CATGACCGCCTCCGGCACCTTCGGCTACGGCGCCGAATTTGCCAGATACGGCGACCTGACCTCGCTGGGCGCGATTGTCGTCAAGGGCACCTCGCTCAAGCCGCGCCACGGCAATCCGTGCCCGCGCATCGCCGAGACGCCCTGCGGCATGCTCAACTCCATCGGTCTGCAGAATGACGGCCTCGATGTCTTCCGCAGCCAGAAGCTGCCCGCCCTGCCATGGAAGGACGTGCCGATCATCGTCAACATGTATGCCACCTCGGTCGAGGAATTCGGCCAGCTTGCCGCCTCGCTGAACGCGATAGAGGGTGTGGCCGGCCTCGAGGTGAACATCTCCTGCCCCAACGTGAAGGAGGGCGGCGCGAGCTTCGGCGCCGATCCCGTCCAGGCGGCCGCCGTGACTAGCGCCGTGCGCCGCAACGCGCCGGACAAGCTGCTCATAGTCAAGCTCTCGCCCAATGTGACGAGCATCGCCGACATAGCCCGCAGCGTCGAGGATGCCGGCGCCGACGCCATCTCCTGCATCAACACGCTGATCGGCATGGCCGTGGATCTGCGCACCCGCAAGCCGCGCCTGGCCAACATCGTGGGCGGCCTCTCCGGTCCCTGCGTGAAGCCCGTGGCCCTGCGCTGCGTCTGGCAGGTGGTCAATGCCGTCAGCGTGCCGGTCATCGGCATCGGCGGCATCTGCACGGCAGAGGACGTGCTCGAGTTCCTGCTCGTCGGCGCCAGCGCCGTGCAGATCGGCACCGCCTCCTTCATGCGTCCGGACGCGGCCTTCCACATTGTGGAGGAACTGCCCGCCGCCATGGAGAAATACGGCATACGCCGTCTCGACGACATCCGCGGAATGCTCTCTCTGGGCTAGGAAACACCGTATGGCCGTGAACATCGTCCCGGCCTCGACGCCGGCGCTCCTCGACACGTTTGTCACTCTGCCCTGGGCCGTCTACAGGGAATACCCCCTGTGGGTCCCAGGGCTTGTCCGCGATGACAAGACGCTGCTGACGCCGGGGAAGCATCCCTTCTGGGAAACCGCCGAGCGGGAGCTTTTCGTGGCCTTCAGGGACGGAACGCCCGTGGGACGCATTGCGGCCGTGGTGGACAGGAAGGCCAATGACTACGCCGGCGAGAAATGCGGCGCCATCGGCTTTTTCGAATGCCTCCCGGACGAGGAGGCGGCCATGGCGCTGTTCCGCGCCGCCAGGGACTGGCTCGCGTCCAGGGGCATGAGCTTCATGCGCGGCCCGCTCAATCCGTCCACCAACTACACCTGCGGGCTGCTGGTGGACGGCTTTGACCAGGCACCCGGCCTGATGATGCCCTGGAATCCGCCCTACTATCTGGGCTTCTTCAACAAGTTCTGCTTCCGCAAGGAGCAGGACCTGTTCGCCTACATGCTCTACCGCGAGAGCGCCAGACTCGCTCCCGCACTGGAAAAGGAGCTCGACCGCATCAAGGCGCGGGGCGAGTTCACCTTCCGCCAGTCGCGCAAGGCGACCATGGCCGACGACGTGAGGACCATGCTGCAGCTCTACAGGGAGTCCTGGGCCAGGAACTTCTGCTTCTCGCCGCTGTCCGAAAACGAGGCCGAGGAGCTGGTCAAGGAGCTGGTTGTCTATCTGGACCCGAAATACTTCGTGCTCTTCTTCCACGGGGACGAAGCCGCCGGGGGCATGGTGGCCCTGCCCAATTTCAATCCGCTGCTGAAGCGCATGAACGGACGTCTCGGGCTTCTGACGCCCTGGCACTTCCTGCGCACCAGGACGGAGCAGCGCGAGGGCTACCGCATCATGCTCTTCGGCATACGCGAAAAGTACCGTCTGCTCGGCCTGCCACTTCTGCTTTTCGACTACATGCTGACCCAGGCCAGGCTGTCTCCGGATTTCAAGTGGGTCGAGGGCTCCTGGGTTCTTGAAGACAACACGGCCGTCGATGACCTTATCGAAGATTTCGGCGGCAGACTGACCAAAAGATACAGACTCTTCCGCAAGGAAATAGTGTAGCAGGAATACGGTTTGAACACGGAACATCTGCGCGGCAAGCGCGTTCTTCTCACCGGCGGCACAGGCTTTGTGGGCAGCCGCGTCGTGCCCCTTCTGGTTTCGGCCGGAGCGCAGGTCTCGATCCTGTGCCGGGACTCCTCCCGCACCGACGGCCTTCCGGACGGGGTCACCGTCATCCGGAGCGATCTTCTTTCCGGACGGGGCGTCGAGGAGGCTCTCGGCCAGTGCGACATCTTCATTCATATGGCGGCTCTGCTTTTCGGCCTCGGCTGGCAGGACTATCTCTCCGCCAACTGCGGCGCCGCGCAGACGCTGGCCCGCGCCCTGACCAGTCTTGGTGACAGGGGGCCGTCCAGAGTGGTGCTCATCTCCTCCCTTGCCGGCGCCGGCCCCTGCGGCAGCGCCCCGGGCAGGGACGAGGACAGGCCCCAGGAACCGGTCTCGGCCTACGGATGGTCCAAGATGGTCACCGAGAACGTGCTGAAGGCGGCGCTGGGCGATCGTCTGGTGATACTGCGCCCCCCCATCATCTACGGCTCCGGGGACCTGGGCATGCTGCCGGTCTACAGAGGGCTTGCGCGCGGTGTCTCGGCCGTGCCCGGACTGGGACGGGACTTCACGGTCTCGGTCATCCATGTTGACGATGTGGCCCAGGCCGTGGCGCTGGCCTGCCTCGAGAAGGCGAGCGGCGTCTACCACCTGGATGACGGACACCCCCTGCCCATGGCGGACTTCTACCGAGCCGCAGCGAAGGCGCTGGGGCGCAGGGCCGCCGTCTTCCACCTGCCTCTGTGGTTCATGGGGCTGACAGCCTGGCTGTGCACCGCAGCCGCCAGCGCGGCCGCTCCGTTCAGACGCCCTGGCTCAAGGGCGCCGAACTGGAACATGGACAAGTATCGCGAGGCCAGGCAGGAAGGCTGGGTCGGCACAAACCGCCGCATCAGCGCGGAACTGGGCTTTGCGCCATCGCGCAGCCTTGAAGACGGCATGAAGGAAACAATCGAAGGCAACCGCAGACTGAAGCTTCTATGAAAATAACACTGCACGAAATTTCCAAGGCCTACGGAGGCAGGGACCTCTTTGTCAATTTTTCTCTCGACATCGAGGACGGCATGCATCTGTGCGTCTGCGGTCCCAACGGCATGGGCAAATCCACCCTGCTCCGGCTGATCGCCGGCGAGGAGGTGCCGGACGCCGGACGCGTCCTGCTCCCATCCGGATGCCGGCTCGGCTATGTGGAGCAGGAATTCTCCGAGGAGGCCCTGCAGACGCCGCTGCTGACCTATGTTCTGGATGTGGTCCACGACTGGAACGAATTCTGGGAGGACTGGGAGAAGGCCTCGGCGAGCAACGACGAGGAGCAGCTCAAGGTCCTCATGCACCGGCAGAGCGAGCTCGAGGCAAGCGTGGGCTACAATCCCGAGCAGCGGGCCAAGACCGTCCTTTCGGGCCTGGGCTTTTCCGAAGAGAAGTGGCACCGCAGCCTGGGGCAGCTCTCGGGCGGCTGGCGCGAGCGCGCGAAGCTTGCCAGAGTCCTCACAGCCGGCGCCGACATCCTGCTCCTCGACGAACCGACCAACCACCTGGACATAGACGCCGTGGAATGGCTGGAGGACTTCCTCAAGAGCTTCCAGGGCGCCCTTGTCTTTGTGGCGCATGACCGCGTCTTCATGGACAATATCGGCTCGCATGTGCTCTATCTCGGCGGCGGCAAGCCCATTTTCCGCAAGGCCAACTACAGCCAGTTCCTGCATCTTCAGGAAGAGTACGAGGTGCAGCGCGAGCGCGAGCGCAAGGCGCTGCAGGACGACCTGAGCAAGAAGATGGCCTTTGTGGACCGCTTCCGCTACAAGGCCACCAAGGCACGCCAGGCCGGCTCGCGACTGAAGCAGGTGAAGAAACTGGAAAAGGAGCTCGAGGGCTACAGACCCGAGCCCAAGAGAAAGGAACTCAAGTTTTCCTGGCCCGAGCCGCCTCACGCAGAGAAGGTCCTGTTCCACGCCATCGACCTCGGCTTCCACTTTCCGGACGGCAAGTCCATGTGGCCGGCCCTCAACTTCACCGTGTTCAGCGGTCAGCGCATCGCGCTCGTGGGGCACAACGGCTGCGGCAAGTCGACGCTCATCAAGATACTGGCCGAGCGCCTGACCCAGACCGGGGGCATACTGCAGCGCAGCACCAGCGCCAGAATGGGCTACTACGCCCAGCATCAGATGGAGCTTCTGCGTCCCGGCTACACAGTGCTGGCCCAGATGCGCTCGATGTGCGACCCGCACACCACGGAGGAGGAGCTCATGAGCGTGCTCGGACTCTTCCTGCTGGGGCAGAATTTCTTCGACCGCCAGGTGGACAGCCTCTCGGGCGGCGAGAAATGCCGCCTGGTGCTGGCCTCGCTCTTCCTGCAGCGCTGCAACCTGCTTCTCCTTGACGAGCCGACCAACCATCTGGATCTGGAATCCCGCGAGGCTCTGGCCAATGCGCTGAGCCACTACAAGGGCACGCTTGTCATGGTTGCCCATGACCGCTGGCTGCTGCAGGAGACTGGCTGCTCAATCTGGTCGCTGGACGAGACGGGGCTTGCCGAGCATGAATCCTTTGCCGCGTACGACGCGGCGAGGCATGCCGCCGAAGCCGCGCCCGAGCCGGTGGAGGCGCCGGCCGCGGCCCAGGCATCTGCCGCCGCTACCGCCGCCGACGGAGCCAGACAGAATCTCAGCCGCGACGAGATGAAAAGGCTCAAGCGCGAGCAGGCGGAAGCCCGCAACGCCCTTTCCAAGAAGCTCAAGCCGCTCAGGGAAAAGTACGCCGCTCTGGAAAAGCAGCTTGATGACGCCATGAACGAGGAGCAGGAGACCGAGCAGAAGCTGGCCGACCCGGAGACCTACGCCGACAAGGAACTCTCCGGCAGACTGCTGGCGCGCTACAACGAACTCAAGGATCTGTGCGACAGGCTGGTCGAGGACCTTGACGCTCTCGAATCGCGCATCTCCGCTCTCGAGCAGGAGAATGCCCAGTGAGCGAGGAAAACGGAATGCGTCATATAGAAGTGGCTGCCGGCCTCCTCTGGCGCGGAAGCCTCGTGCTCTGCTGCCGCCGTCCCGAGGGGCGGCCCCAGGCCGGCTTCTGGGAATTTCCCGGCGGCAAGCTCAAGGAAGGCGAAAACGCGCGGGAGGCTCTGGCCAGAGAGCTCGCGGAAGAGCTCGGCATAGAGACGGGCAGCTGTCTTCTGCGTCAGACGAGGCACCATGTCTATCAGGACATCAATCTGTCCGTGACCCTGCATTTTTTCGATATCACGGAATTTCAGGGAGAGCCTGTTTCCCGTGAGGGACAGACGATCGCCTGGGTGGACTGCCGCAAGGCCGCGGACATGGCATTTCTGCCGGCCGATATGGAGCTGGTGGCACATCTCGAGCCGCCCAGCGCTTCTGCCGTCAGTCTGCAGCGTTCCTGAAAGCCGTCCGGAGACGAACCGCCTCGGGACGTACAGTCACGGCGGCGGCACGCCGATTTCTCGCGGGGCGGACACCCGCGTCACCAAAAGGGATACAGCATGTCATACTCACAGCGCAGGGAGCGCCTCAGAGCGCTTCTGGCGGAGCGTTCTCTTGATGCTCTGCTGATCACCAGCCCCAGCAACAGATACTATCTCTCCGGCTTCGAGCTGCACGATGTGCAGTTCAACGAAAGTTCCGGCTGCCTTGTCATCACGCGCTCCGGAAGGGATTTTCTCCTGACCGACTCCCGCTACACGGAGGCCGCGTCAAAATTCTGGCCAGAGGATGACATTGTCATCTACCGCCGCGACAGGGCCAGAGTTGTCAGCGACACGCTTGGCCGGTGCGGTTCGCGCATCGGCTTCGAGACCGCGTCCGTGCAGGCCGACTTCGCCGACGAGCTCAGGTCGCTGCGCTGCCTCGAGCCCTGCAACGGCCTGGTGGAGAAGCTCCGCGTGCACAAGGATGCCGAGGAAGTCGCCGCTCTGAAAAAATCCTTCGCTCTGAATCACGCCATGCTCGAATGGGTTCATTCCGTCATCCGCGAGGGCATGACCGAAGCCGAACTCAGCTGGCAGATCGAGCGCTACTTCCGCGAGCACGGCGCAAGCGAACTGGCCTTCCCCAGCATAGTGGCCTTCGGCGGCAATGCCGCCCTGCCCCATGCCGTGCCGTCCGATCTTGCCCTCGCCGAGGACACGGGCATTCTGCTGGACGTCGGCTGCCGGCTTGACTCCTACTGCTCGGATCAGACCCGCTCCTTCTGGTTCGGCGAGCATCCCGACGAACTCTTCGTTGAGACGCGCATGCTCGTGGCCGAGGCCCAGGAAACCGTCATCAGGCATATGGAGCCGGGGGCGCCGCTGTCCGAAGTGGCCCAGAGGGCAAACGACATCTTCGCCAAGGCAGGGGTCGAGGACCGCTTTATCCACGGCCTCGGCCACGGCGTGGGCCTTGACACCCATGAGGCTCCCTCCTTCAGCTGCCGGGCGCAGGGTTTTCTGGAACCTGGCATGACTGTGACCGTGGAACCCGGACTCTATTACCCCGGAAGACTCGGAATCCGGCTTGAAGTGACCGTGCTGGTCGAAGAGAACGGCGTGACCGTGCTGTAGGAGCGCTCATGAACCGCATCTACATCATTGGTCCGAGAGCCTCGGGCAAGACAACGCTTGGACACGGACTGGCCAGAGCTCTGAAGGCGAGATTTGTGGACACCGACATTGCTGTCGGCAAAAGACTCGGCTGCTCCATTGCCGAGTACGTCGGGCAGCACGGCTGGCCGGCCTTCCGCAGCGAGGAGCATGCCGCACTCGAGGATGTTGTCGCTGCGACGGACGGCCATGGAACGGCCGTCATCGCCACGGGCGGAGGCATCGTCCTGCTTGAGGAGAACCGCCGTCTTCTCAGGGAGACCGGGACATGCCTTTATATTGATGTTCCGATCAAGGAGATGGTCAGACGCCTGTCCTGGAATCCGCTCCACTCTCAGCGCCCTTCCCTCACGGGACAGGACATCCGCGACGAGGTGACCCAGATAATGAGCGAGCGGGAGCATCTCTACCGCTCCACAGCCCATTACGTGGTCAGCGGCCTCGATTTCACACCAAGTTCATGTGAAATTATTCTCAGCTTTTTGACCGAACATGGCGTAATCTAATAACTCAATTCTTCCAGCAACTTAATCAGCTCTTCACAAGCTCTGCCGCTGCGCGGGCAGTATTTCGACCCCTCATCCAGGCATCAGCCGGGCTGAGGGGTCACTGCTAATATACTGAAAACAATAAAGAAACAAATATACTTCGACGAAGAGACGGCAAGCTTCTAAAAACGCATTGACACAAACACTTACAGGGCGTATATCCCTTAATTAACACTATGCCTGCCACACATTTCCGAGGAGGATGGAACGTGCTGGATCTCAATATTACAATGCTTATTCAGCTTGTGAATTTCCTGATTACCATCTTCGTCCTCAACTGGCTGCTCATCAAACCGCTTCGCAAAATAATGCGCGAGAGAAAGGAAATGATGTCCACTCTCGGCAGTGATGCGGAGTCGTTTGAGACAAAGGCAGTGAACAGCCTGGACGATTATGAATCACAGCTGGCAAAAGCGCGTCAGGATGCCGCCGCCAATCGTGAAGATGGACGTGCTGCGGGCCTCAAGGAACAGCAGGCGCTTCTTGACGAAGCACAGAAAGAGGCTCAGGGCATCCTTGGCGACGCTCGCAAGCGTCTGCAGGCGGAAGCCGAGACTTCCCTTGAGGAGCTCCGCTCCAAGGTGGGAACTTTTTCCCAGCAACTCGCCGCTCGCGTTCTGAACGGCTAGTCCCCGGCTGGGACGAGTCTGGTAGATAACAGGAGGTGGGATGCATTGAGGAAGAATTTTGTGTGTAAAGCCATGGTGGGCCTGACAGCTGCGGCCTTTGTCGTGACTGTCCTGTACGCCGCCCCTGCCATGGCGTCGGAAGGCGGTCACGAACTGCGCTGGGGCGACCTGGCGTGGCGCTTCGTCAACCTGATCATCTTTGCGGCCATTCTGTGGCACTTCCTGGGCAAGCTGTGCGTCAAGTTCTTCAGGGGACGCAGGCAGGGCATTCAGGACGGCATTGATGAGCTGACGGCGAAACGCGAGGCTGCTCAGGCCCGCCTGACCGAAATTGAGGCGCGCATTGCCAATCTTGATGCCGAGCGGGAAGCCATCCTGGCGGAGAGCAAGAAGCAGGCCGAGACCCTCAAGGAAGACATCGTCAAGCAGGCGCACGTGCAGGCAAAGCAGATTGTGGAGATGGCGAAGGTCACCGCCGAGAGCGAGGCCAACAGCATCGTCCAGCAGCTGCGTGCGACAATTGCCGATGAACTTATCGACGCGACCCGCGAGAATCTCGTGGCCTCTCTCAACAAGAGCAAGCACGAGAAGCTCATTGAAAATTCCCTGAAGAAGGTGGTGCTGCAATGACCGACACACGCATTGCCCGTCGTTACGCCAGCGCTGTTTTCAAACTGGGAATGCAGGAAGGCAGCGGTGTGACTGCCAAGCGCGGAAAGATGCTCAAGGAGCTCGAAGCGCTGCTGGACGCTAATGCCGCCCTGGATAATGTCTTCAAAAGTCCCATTTTCACTGTGGACGAGAAGAAGAAGGTCCTTGCGGATCTTCTCAATAAAATTGGCTCTGACAACGTCACCCGCAACTTTTGCTACCTGCTGGCCGACAAGGACCGCCTTCCGTACTACCGCAGCATAGTCGCTGCGTATACGAAGCTGCTGGATCAGGCCACGGGTGTCATCAGGGGTACGCTTACCACCGCCATTCCCCTGACACAGGCAAAACAGAAGTCTGTCAAGGCTGAACTTGAAGCAAAGGCCGGTGCGACGCTTGAGCTTGCCTTCGATGTCGATCCGTCCATTCTGGGCGGCGTCGTTCTCAAGGTGGGCGATAGAATCCTGGATTCGAGCCTGCGCGCACAGTTGGAGATCCTGAGGGGTACGCTCAAGAGGGGTAATTAGCACATGCAGATTAAAGCAGACGAAATCAGCAAAATCATCGAAGATGAAATTCAAAACTACGACCAGCGCGTAGAAATGAGCGAGACCGGCACGGTTCTCTATGTCGGTGACGGCATTGCTCGTGTCTACGGCGTCGCAAACGCCATGGCCATGGAGCTCCTCGAGTTCCCCGGCGGCGTCATGGGCATGGTTTTGAACCTGGAAGAGGACAATGTTGGTGTTGCCCTGCTTGGCTCCGACGTGGGCATCAAGGAAGGCGACACTGTCAAGCGCACCGGCAAGATCTTCTCCGTGCCGGTCGGCGACGCCATCATGGGCCGCGTGCTCAACCCGCTCGGCCAGCCCATTGACGGTCTCGGACCGGTTGACACCAACGAAATCCGCGAAGTGGAAATCAAGGCCCCCGGCATCATCGCGCGCAAATCCGTGTGCGAGCCCATGCCCACCGGCCTCAAGGCCATCGACGCCATGACCCCCATCGGCCGCGGACAGCGCGAGCTGATCATCGGCGACCGCCAGACCGGCAAGACCGCCGTCTGCATCGATGCCATCCTCGCCCAGAAAGAGACCGACATCCACTGCTTCTACGTGGCCATCGGTCAGAAGAAGGCCACTGTGGCCCTGGTTGCCGACACCCTGCGCAAGTACGGCGCGATGGAATACACCACCATCATTTCCGCCACTGCCTCCGAACCGGCCCCCCTGCAGTACATCGCGGCCTACACCGGCTGCACCATGGCCGAGTACTACCGCGACAAGGGCAAGCACGCCCTCATCATCTACGACGACCTTTCCAAGCAGGCCGTGGCCTACAGGCAGATGTCCCTGCTGCTCCGCCGTCCTCCCGGACGTGAAGCGTTCCCCGGCGACGTCTTCTACCTGCACAGCCGTCTGCTTGAACGCGCTGCCAAGATGAGCGACGAACTCGGCGGCGGCTCGCTGACCGCCCTGCCGATCATCGAAACTCAGGCAGGCGACGTGTCGGCCTACATCCCGACCAACGTTATCTCCATCACCGACGGCCAGGTGTACCTCGAGCCCAACCTGTTCAACGCCGGTGTGCGTCCCGCCATCAACGTCGGTCTGTCCGTCTCCCGCGTGGGCGGCGCCGCCCAGATCAAGGCCATGAAGCAGGTTGCCGGCACCATGCGCCTCGACCTCGCCCAGTACCGCGAACTGGCCGCCTTCGCCCAGTTCGGCTCCGACCTCGACAAGGCCACCAAGGCCAAGCTCGAGCGCGGCGCCCGTCTGGTCGAGCTGCTCAAGCAGCCCCAGTACCAGCCCAGCCCGGCCCAGGAGCAGGTTGCCTCCATCTACGCGGCCACCAACGGCTATCTGGACGACATCCCGGTCGACAAGGTGAGGGACTTCGAGGCGAAGTACCTTTCCTACCTGCGCGACACCAAGAAGGAAGTCCTTGAAGCCATCCGCGACAAGAAGGTTCTTGACGACGAGGTGAAGAGCATGCTCAACGCCGCCATCGAGTCCTTCAAGCAAGGGTACACGGCCTAAACGGAGGTGCCATGCCATCTCTTAAAGATGTCAAAATGAAAATCGTGGGTGTCGGAAAGACCCAGCAGATCACGAAGGCCATGAACATGGTGGCCTCCGCGAAACTGCGCGGTGCCCAGGCTCGCATCGAGCGTTTCCGTCCCTACGCATCCAAGTACAGATCCGTTCTGACGGAACTGGCCAGCAAGGTGGAAGGCTCTTCCAACCCTCTTCTTGAGGTGCACAAGGAAGTGAAGAACGCCGCCATCATCGTGGTCACTTCCGACAGAGGCCTGTGCGGCAGCTTCAACGCGGCCATCATCGACAAGGCCATGAAGCTGGCGCGCGAGAAGCAGGCGGCAGGCGTGCAGGTCAAGATGATCTGCGTCGGCCGCAAGGGCCGCGACGCATTCCGCCGCGTCCCCGGCATCGAAATGCTGGCCGGCTACGCCGACCGCATGGGTTCGCTGGACTTCTCTCTCGCCAGCACTGTCGCTCAGACCGTGATCAGCGGCTATGAAGCCGGCGAACTGGACGAGGTCTTCCTGGCCTATGGAGAGTTTGTCTCCATGGCGCATCAGCCCCCGCGCCTCATCCAGCTGCTGCCCTTCGAGACGCCGAACAATGAAGAAACCGCCGAGAAGGCCTCCGGGCCTGCTTGCGAGTATCTGTATGAGCCTGACGAGGAGCAGCTGCTTGGAGTCATCCTGCCGCAGTACCTCAAGGTTCAGACCTATAGGGGAATGCTGGACACCTCTGCCAGTGAAAATGCCGCTCGCATGGCAGCCATGGACAACGCCACGCGCAACTGCAAGGATCTGATCAATTCACTGACGTTGCTGTACAACAAGACACGGCAGGCTTCCATCACCAGTGAGCTCATCGACATCGTCGGTGGAGCGGAAGCGCAGAATGGGTAAGGAGCCAACATGGAAGAAAAAAATATTGGCAAAATCGTTCAGGTCATCGGCGCCGTGGTGGACGTAGAATTCGACAGCGGCAAGCTGCCGGATGTCTTCACGGCACTGGAGATCAAAAACACCAACAACGCAAACGCCCCGGACCTCGTCTGCGAAGTTGCCCAGCATCTGGGTGACAACATCGTCCGCACCATCGCCATGGATGCTACGGAAGGACTTGTCCGCGGTATGGAGGTGGTCGACACCGGCCATCCCATCATGGTGCCGGTGGGCAAAGCCTCCGTCAGCCGCATCATGAACGTTCTCGGCCGTCCTGTGGACGAACTCGGCCCCATCAACGCCGAGAAGTACTATCCCATCCACAGGCCTGCTCCGGAATTCACCGAGCAGAACACCAAGGTTGAGCTGCTTGAAACCGGCATCAAGGTCGTCGACCTCCTCGTCCCCTTCCCGAAGGGCGGCAAGATGGGTCTGTTCGGCGGCGCCGGCGTGGGCAAGACCGTTATCCTCATGGAGATGATCAACAACATCGCCAAGGCGCACGGCGGCAACTCCGTGTTCGCCGGTGTTGGTGAGCGCACCCGTGAAGGCAACGACATGTACCACGAACTGAAGGAAGCCGGCGTTCTGGAGCGTTCCACGCTGGTTTACGGCCAGATGAACGAGCCTCCGGGAGCCCGTGCCCGTGTGGCCCTGACCGCCCTCGCCTGCGCGGAATACTTCCGCGATGAAGAGAACCAGGACGTGCTTCTCTTCATCGACAACATTTTCCGCTTCACCCAGGCCGGTTCCGAAGTGTCCGCCCTTCTGGGCCGCATGCCTTCGGCCGTGGGCTATCAGCCCACTCTGGGCACCGACCTCGGCGCCCTTCAGGAACGCATCACCTCCACAAACAAGGGTTCCATCACGTCCGTGCAGGCCGTTTACGTGCCCGCCGACGACCTGACCGACCCTGCCCCCGCCACCACGTTCTCGCACCTCGACGGCACGCTCGTGCTCTCCCGTCAGATTGCGGAACTGGGCATCTACCCCGCTGTGGATCCGCTGGACTCCACCTCGCGCATCCTCTCCCCCGACGTTGTCGGCCAGGAGCACTATCAGGTTGCGCGCCGCGTTCAGCAGGTGCTGCAGAAGTACAAGGAACTGCAGGATATCATCGCCATTCTGGGCATGGACGAACTGTCCGACGAGGACAAGCTCACCGTTGCCCGCGCGCGCCGCATCCAGCGCTTCCTTTCTCAGCCCTTCCACGTGGCGGAGGTCTTCACCGGCACTCCCGGCGCCTACGTCAAGGTCGAGGACACCATCAAGGGCTTCAAGGGCATTCTTGACGGTGAGTACGACGACCTGGCCGAAAGCGATTTCTACATGCTTGGCGACATCAGCCAGGCTGTGGCGAAAGCTGAGAAGCGCCGCGCCAGTGAGAAGTAGGCCGATCTTCGGCACAGAAGGAGTACGGAATGAGCGAATTGACGCTTGAAGTTGTTACGCCTGACAAAACCGTTGTCAGCACCGTGGCCACCGTGGTCATGTGTCCTGGCGTCGCTGGTGAGTTCGGCGTTCTCAAAAACCACATCTCGCTTCTGTCCGGCCTGAAAGTCGGCGCCTTACGCTACAGGACTGAATCCAACGAAGAACACAGTGTGTTCATCAACAATGGCTTCGCTGACGTGAACAACAATGTGCTCACGGTCCTTGCCGAGTCGGCCGAGATGGCTGAGGACATCGACGCCGCCCGCGCCGAGGCGGCAAAGAAGCGCGCTGAAGATCGCCTGGCAGATAAGTCCGAGAAGGTTGATGTTGCCAGAGCCGAGGCCGCCCTGCATCGCGCAGTGGTGCGCCTGTCCCTGACAAAGAAATAAATCCGCGTCAGGCAACTGAACTTGACAGGGGGCCGGAACGTCAGTTCCGGCCCCCTTTTTCGTGCCCTGCCGGCTTTGCTGCGCGCCAGGTGCACTGTTCGCCCGCCAGACGGGCTTTCGAGAGTCTGTCAGACCGTCAGGAAAAAATCTCTCCTCAAAAGACTTGCTCTTTCACTCCCTGATCAATTAAGCATTCTGCACATCAACCGACAATCAACGCCTCCCCCATGGCCGGAATGCGCCTCCTCATGCGCACCCGGCCGCAGGGCAACCGATCAGAGCACAGATTTATGACCGACCTCAAACACATACGGAATTTCTGCATCATCGCCCACATCGACCATGGCAAGTCGACGCTGGCCGACCGCATCCTTGGCATCACCAATGTTGTCAGCGCCCGCGAGGCCAAGGAACAGTATCTCGACCGCATGGATATTGAGCGGGAGCGCGGCATCACCATCAAGGCGCAGACCGTCCGCATCCCGTATACAGCCAAGGACGGGACCGAGTACGAATTCAATCTGCTCGACACCCCCGGGCATGTGGACTTCAACTACGAAGTCTCCCGATCCCTTGCCGCCTGCGAGGGCGCCCTGCTGGTGGTTGACGCCACGCAGGGCGTGGAGGCGCAGACTCTGGGCAACGTCTACCTGGCCATGGATCAGGATGTTGAAATCATCCCCGTGCTCAACAAGATTGACCTTCCTTCGGCCCATCAGGACGAGGTGAAGGAGGAAATCGAGGACATCATCGGCCTTGACTGCACGGATGCCCTTGAATGCTCCGCCAAGACGGGTCAGGGCGTTGCGGAGATTCTGGAAGCCATCGTGGAGCGCCTGCCCGCGCCCGGCGGCGACCCGAACGCTCCTCTGCAGTGCCTCATTTTTGACTCCTGGTACGACAGTTATCAGGGCGTTGTGGTGCTCTTCCGCATCATAGACGGAACGCTGCGCCTCGGCGACCGCATCCGGCTCATGAACACCGGCAAGGAGTACGAGGTCACCCGTCTCGGTGTCTTCTCGCCCGAGGCGCAGGACATCGACCTGCTTCACGCCGGCGAGGTGGGCTTTCTGTGCGGCTCGATCAAGGAGCTGGGCGATGCGAAGGTCGGCGACACCATCACTCTGGTGAACAATCCCGCTGCGGAACCTGTGCCCGGCTTCAAGGATGTGCAGCCCATGGTTTTCTGCGGCTTCTATCCGTCGGAGTCCGACAAGTACGAGGCTCTGAAGATGGCCCTTGAAAAGCTGCAGCTGAACGATGCCTCCTTCCGCTTCGAGCCCGAGACCTCGCAGGCGCTGGGCTTCGGCTTCCGCTGCGGCTTCCTCGGCCTTCTGCACATGGAAATCATACAGGAGCGCCTGGAGCGCGAATTCGAGGTCTCCCTCATCGCGACTGCGCCGTCGGTCATCTACAAGTGCCTGACCACCGACGATGAGACGCTGGAAATCCACAACCCCGCGCATCTCCCGGATCCCACCAAGATCAAGGCGATGTACGAGCCTTTTGTCAATCTTGATATCCATGTTCCCAACGAATACGTTGGCAACATCATGAAACTGTGCGAGGAAAAGCGCGGTGTGCAGCGCAATCTGCAGTATGCCGCCGCCAACCGCGTCATTGTCAGCTACGAGATTCCCTTTGCCGAGATCGTGTACGACTTTTTCGACCGCATGAAATCCGTGACCAAGGGCTACGCTTCCATGGACTACCATCCGGCCGGTTATCAGGAATCCGATCTGGTGAAGCTGGACATCCTGCTCAACGGCGATCAGGTCGATGCCCTGGCCGTCATCGTGCACCGTTCCAACGCCTATCCCTACGGCCGCGCGCTGGCCCTGAAGCTCAAGAGAACCATCCCGAGACAGCTGTTCGCCGTGGCCATTCAGGCGGCCATCGGCAACAAGATCATCGCCAGGGAGACGGTCACCGCCTTCCGCAAGGACGTCACGGCCAAATGCTACGGCGGCGACATCACCCGCAAGCGCAAGCTTCTTGAAAAGCAGAAGGAGGGCAAACGCCGCATGAAGCGCATGGGCAATGTCGAACTGCCTCAGGAAGCCTTCCTGGCGGCCCTGACAGTGGGCAAGGAATAGCTCCGGGGGATTGCTTCTCCCTTCACCCATTATTTCAACAGGGAAGGAGGCGGCATGTGATGCCGCCTCCTTCTGTCTTTTTCCGCTGGCCGCCGGTCTAGCGGCCTGCAAAAATCTTCGGCAGGGCAAAGTAGACCTTTGCCGCCATGTTGAAGCAGCTGCCGGGCAGATAGCTCAGCACGCGGAAGGCCAGCATCTTGCGGTCGCCAAGGCCGTAGGGCGCGACAAGGCGCCTTGCCTCAGCTCCCTGCCCCTTCTGCCAAAGGGCCAGCGCCTCCTGGAAGTCCGCGCGGCGGCGCAGGGCAGACACCACTTCGGCATACTCGACGGCATAGCCGGGATAAAGACGCTCGTGCTTGGCCAGAATGGCCCGGATTTCCCCGGCAAACTGTTCAAAGCGCCTGAAGGTCGTGTTCTGCCCGTGCACGCGCCAGGTGGTCAGCGGCTCGTCCACATAGTCGAGCTCCCAGTCATGGGCCACGCGGTAGAAGACATCAGCCTCCTCGCAGACATTGAGCGTCTCGTCGAACCAGCCGCCGCTCCAGGAGCCGTCTCCGGTCAGGGAGGCCAGGGCCGAGCGGCGCAGAACGGCCGAGGACATGGAGATCCACTGTCTGAGCATGAGGTCCGCGAAGACCATGCCGCGTCCGGGCCTGGCGCCTTCGAAGACGCGCCGCAGAACTCTTTTTCCGTCAAAGACGGCCGTGTCCGTGGTCACGAGGCCGACCTTCGGATTGGCATCGAAGAGTGCCACCTGTCTGGCCAGCTTCTCCGGCTCCCAGAGGTCGTCGCAGTCCAGAAAGGCGATGAATTCGCCCCTGGCCCGGGCTATGGCCAGATTGCGGCCGGCTCCCAGGGGAACAACGGTTTCGCCGCGGAAATAGCGGACCTTCTCGCCGTAGCTTTTCGCTATCTCGGGGCTGGCATCCGTGGAGCAGTTGTCCCAGAAGATGATTTCATAATCCTGGAAGGTCTGCCTCATGACGCTGTCGATGGCTTCCCTGAGATGCTTCGAACTGTTGAGGCAGTTCATGATGACCGAAACGCGGGGTGAGTCGGACATGTTCGCTCCCTCCTGTCCGCCGCGGCGGACAGGAGCGGCGCCGTCGTCTGCGGCGGCGCCGCTTTTGCATTCTGTTTGTCAGTTCGGCGGCCCGGCCACCATTTGCCCGGCAGGGGCGGACGGCGGCCGGAATCGGCGGAGGACGGGTCTAGGCCTTGTCCAGAGCCTCGCGGATGGTGACGCACACAAGCTCCACATCCCCGGTGGAGAGGCCGGGATGCAGAGGAAGGGTCATGAGCTCGGCAAAGAGCGCTTCCGTCCTCGGCAGCGGAGCCTCGGACTTGAAGTACGAGAGCAGATGATTGGGCTTGTAGTGCACGCCCACAGGGATATCCCGGTCGAGCAGATACTGGCGCACGCGAGGCATGAGTCCGTTCTTCACGCGCAGGGGCTGAATGTGCGGCACAATGTCGTCATCCTGGCTGGACTCGAGAAAGGCCACCCGCTCCTCTCCGGCCAGCAGTTCCCTGTACAGGGCGGACAGGCGTTTGCGGGCGGGGATGAATTCGGACTCCAGTCGCGTCAGCTGGACGCGGCCTATGGCGGCCATGATGTTGCTCATATGGAAGCGCCACCCCTGCCGCGTGACATCGGGATCCCAGGTTCTGCCTCCGGTGAAGCGGGCCTGCGTGTCCCTCGCGACAGAAAGGAGGCGTGCATCCTGCATGGTGGCCGCCTCGCCGGCATTCATGGCCACAACCAGCCCGCCCTCGCCGGAGGTGATGTTCTTGATGCCGTCGAAGCTGAAGCAGATGACATCGCCGAAGCTGCCGATCTTCTTTCCCTTGTGGCGGCAGCCAAAGGCATGGGCAGCATCCTCGACCACGCGCAGGCCGTGCCTTGCGGCAAACTCGTAGGTCTCGTCGATGCCGTACGGATTGCTGGCGTAATGCACCGGCATGATGGCGAACGTATCCGCGCGCAGACGCTTTTCGGCATCCTCGAGGTCGATGGTGCCAGTTTCAGGCAGCACCTCGCAGGGTATCGGCCGGCAGCCGCAGGCCGTGATTGCCTGAAACGAAGCGACAAACGTCAGGGACGGCACAAGGACAGATCCTCTTTCCCCCTGCCCGAAACGGCCGGGTGCCACCGCGTCCACAGCCAGAGTCAGAGCCGCAGTGCCGGTATTGGCCGTTGCGAGATGACCGGCATCCACACCGAGATAGGCCGCCAGCTCGTCCTCGAAACGATGCACTTCGCTGCCCATCCCCAGGTAGGCGTCTTCAACAATGACGCGGCGCACCGCATCGGCCTCGGCCTGGCCGACAATGGAACGGGAAAGACGCATGCTCATTTTCACTTCTCCTTGTCCAAAACCGCTGGACAGCTGTCCGGCGGATGGAGTGCGGTCAGCATGAACGCCGGCTGTTCTGTCGGACTGACGTTCACCGACCAGTTATGACTGCCACCGACTGCCGCCTCGGTTCAGGTGTCGCTGACGGGCTGCCATGCACCTGAGCGGACGGGCTAGTCATCGCTGACAAGAAAGGCCTCGGGGTAGTCGTCTCTGACATGCCACAGGGCCAGATTGACATCGTCAAGGCTCTGCCAGGGTCCGAGCAGGACGCGCTTGAGGCCGCCGGAAGTGCTGAGCACCTGCACGCGATAGCCGTCTCTGCGGGCCCTGGCCTGCGCTCTGGAGACATTGCGCTGGCTGCCGAAAGCGCCGACCTGTATGTAGTAGAGGCCGTCTCCTCCGGCATCTGCGCTATCCGGAGCTCTCTCCTCCTCTCCGTCGCCGCTGTCAAGCGCGCGTATGCGCACGCGGGCCGTGCCGGGGCCTATCATGTCGATACGGCTGGCCGCCGCCCGGGAGAGATCGATGACCCTGTTTCTGGCAAAGGGGCCGCGGTCATTGATGCAGACCACAACCGACTTTCCGTTGCTGAGATTGGTCACCTCCACATTGGTGTGGAAGGGCAGAACCGTGTGCGCCGCGGTCAGGTCGTTCTGGTTGTAGCGCTCGCCCGAGGAGGTCAGACGGCCGTGAAAGGAAGGACCGTACCAGGAGGCGGTGCCTGTCTGCTCGAAGCCGCGCGCCGAAGCCAGCGGATAGTAGGTCACTCCCCTGACGGTATAGGGCCTGGTGGACGCCGGCCCCTTGTAGGCGGGTTTCTTGGTGCCGCACCCGGCCAGCAGAAGCGACGCGGCGAGCACGGACAGAAGAACAAGCAGAATCAGCCGGCGTGCGGCCGGTCTGTCATGAGCCGGAATGGAGTCGGACATGCATGCCTCTCTTGCAGCATCGGACGGGGGTCCCGCGGTTCTCCGCTCTTCTGGCAAATCCGCAATCAGGACGGACTGCCCGTCTGGGCTCTGACGCTGTCCAGAGCATGGAGCATGCGGGCCCCGTCTTCGTCGAGGCTGCCCATCTCTCTGGCCGTTCCGAGCCAGAAACGCGCCTCTTCCGTTCTGCCGCAGTCCATGAAATCCACAGCGGCCAGGGTGAACATGCGCTGCGGACAGTCTTCGTACAGGGCGTGCACCAGCTGCGGATACAGGTCCTGAAAGGTCTGTCGGACGCGTTCCTGCTGAGTCACAAGCCAGCGGGCCAGACTGCAGTTGTCGGATGCGGAGGGCAGGAAGAGCACGAGAAGGCGCATGCCCTCGCGCAGGACGTTGAGAATGCGGTTCAGTTCGCGCTCGCAGGATTCCGCGGTCTGGGCCCCGAGCGGTTCAAGGGGAGCGGCCAGCTTCATGGTCCGCTGATCCGCTCTGGAGAGCTGCATCAGGCGCATGGCATAATGCTGCCCCTGAAAGGCGTCCTCGCGCAGCTTGCAGCACTCGTGGAAGGCGTAGCCTATGCACCAGTCGACAAGACGGCCGATGGCGGCATAATCCGCGCCGCCAGTCCCTTCCTCATTTCGAAAAAGGTAGTGGGCCGTATCCTTGAGGCGCCAGAACACACCCTTGCTGCTGGATTCCCCCAGCAGCGTGTTCAGCACGGTGTAGGAGACATTGCCGTCCCTGCGGAAACGGCGCACCTGCTCGTCCACGGCAAGATAGACGGTGCAGTAGTCCCTCAGCAGATCTCTGAGAAAGAACTCGTGATTGCTGGCCAGCCTGTAATTGCTCACGTGTCTCTGCTCACTTGTCCGACTGCATCTGAGCCTGGCGGCGGGCCTGAGCCTCGGCCTTCGCCCGGGCCTTGGCCTCGGCCTCCTCCTGCTGCTTCAGCAGGGCCTCGGCCACGTTGCTGTCATATATCTTGGCCGGCTGCCAGCTGCCGTCACGCTCCTGACTGAAGAGCTGGGCGGCCATGGCGATGACCTCCATATTGATCCACTGATGCTTCTCCCAGACCTCGGGATGCTCGGCGTCCCACATGCGGTACTCGATGGAGCCGTCCTCGGCGCGGCGGACATAGACGCGCACGGCGGGCAGTGCGGGCTGGGGGAGATAGTAAAGTCCAAGACTGTCTTCCATTGTTCTTCCTCTGGGAGTGTGTGTCTTTCGGGCGCGAGACGCCCTTGCAAGTCTGAAAAAACCTGCGGTATGGTACTTTGCAGGCACCTGTTTGGCAAGACGCCGGGGCTCGCGCGGCGGTCCGTCCGGGACTGATGCTCGACGGAAAAACAGGACTGTCAGACTGTTCAGCGGACTGCAGGACTCGCGTCGACCGGACTTTGTCCGTCCATAAAACGCACAATGTGCTGTTTTTCCCTTGCTGAGGCCGATCACACAAAAAAGCTCTTCCGAAGAGTCGTTACTTTTTTCACAATTAAAAATCGCAAAACCCCGTCTAAAAACTTTTTTTCACAAATTGTCTTGTGAAAAAAGAAATCCTGTTGCCAAGCTGTGCGAAATTGGCTAACCTCTATCTATAAGGCATCCCAAAAAGTCTGGAGTGTTACGCCTGTCCGCCAGCGCTTGCGCCGGCGGCATCTTGTGTGCTCTGGATTTCGGATATGGACCCCAATCGATTGCCCAAACCACGTGGAGGTAAGGTAATGAAATTTGAAACCCCCTTGTTGGACCAGCTGGAACAAGGCCCCTGGCCGAGCGTTGTGTCCGACATCAAACAAGAGGCTGCCTATCGCGCTGCGAATCCCAAAGGCCTTGACTATCAGATTCCCCAGGACTGCTGTGAAGACCTTCTCGGCCTCCTGGAGCTGAGCTACAAGGATATGGAAACGCACTGGAAGCACGGCGGCATCGTGGGTGTCTTCGGTTACGGCGGCGGCGTTATCGGCCGTTACTGCGACCAGCCCGAAATGTTCCCCGGCGTGGCCCATTTCCACACCATGCGCGTTGCCCAGCCCTCCGGCAAGTTCTACAGCACCGCGTACCTGCGCCAGCTGTGCGACATCTGGGATCTGCGTGGCTCCGGCATCACCAACATGCACGGCTCCACGGGCGACATCGTGCTCATCGGCACCATGACCCCGCAGCTCGAGGAAATCTTCTACGAGCTGACCCACGAGATGAACAACGACCTCGGTGGTTCCGGCTCCAACCTGCGCACGCCTGCCGCGTGTATGGGCATGTCCCGCTGCGAGTACGCGTGTTACAACACCCAGGACTGCTGCTACCAGCTGACCCAGGACTACCAGGACGAACTGCATCGTCCCGCCTTCCCCTACAAGTTCAAGTTCAAGTTCGACGGCTGTCCCAACGGCTGCGTCTGCGCCATGGCCCGTTCCGACTTCGCTGTCGTGGGCACCTGGCGTGACGACATCAAGATCGACCAGGATGCCGTGAAAGCCTATGTCGGCGGCGAGTTCGTTCCGAACGCCGGCGCCCATTCCGGCCGCGACTGGGGCAAGTTCGACATTCAGGCTGAAGTCATCGATCGCTGCCCGACCCACTGCATGAGCTGGGACGGCCAGAAGCTGACCATTGACAACGCCAACTGCACCCGCTGCATGCACTGCATCGACACCATGCCCCGCGCCCTGCACATCGGCGACGAGCGCGGCGCCAGCGTCCTCTGCGGCGCCAAGGCCCCCGTCGTTGACGGCGCCCAGATGGGCTCCCTCCTTGTTCCCT
>JAUNSE010000173.1:229-5040 GCA_030539415.1 Desulfovibrionaceae bacterium | reverse complement strand
GTGCAAGAGCATGTCTGTACCTTTGTAAAAGGACAAATCTATTGCCTGCAGAGAGTGCATGTGATACAGTTAGGACAAACTTTCAAGCAGTGTTGGCTTGATTGGAAACAGCGTAGGAGTACGTGATGAAAAAACTGTTCGTTCTTCTGGCCGTCCTGGTCGTCATGAGCTTCGTGGCTCCCAGTGTCCAGGCCCAGCCCATGCCCGGCGCCAAGTATGTGTACAAGCTGAAAGATGTCTTCCCGGTTGTCGGCCGCCAGGGCGTGGCCTGCGATGGCAAGTTCATCTACATCAGCTGCAGCAAGGCTCTGTACAAGTACGACATGCAGGGCAAGCTCGTTGCCGAGAACAAGGATCCCTTCAAGGGCTACTCCATTCCCTCGAACCACATTGGTGACATCGACGTGTACAACGGCGAGCTCTATGTTGGCGCCGAGAACTTCATGGACGGCGTGGGCAAGGACATCCAGATTGCCATTCACGATGCCGACACCCTGAAGTACAAGAGAACCTTCAAGTTCGAGCCCAAGTCCGGCCAGGAAGAAGTGTCCGGCATCACCGTTGACCCCGTGAAGAAGACCGTGTGGATGTGCTCCTGGGTCGGCGAGGAAAGCGGCCGCTACCTGTACGAGTACGACCTGAAGGGCATGTACCTGCGCAAGATTCACCTGCAGCCCGTGCCGCAGTGGGTCCAGGGTGTGTTCTACTACAACGGCTCCCTGTTCATGACCGCCGATGACGGCACCGCCGATCTGAACGAGCCCGACCACCTGTACCGCATCGACATCACCTCCGACAGCAAGGCCACCGTGTACATGGAAAAGGCTTTTGACGAAGCCATCAGGCAGGGCGAAATCGAAGGCCTCTGCGTTGATCCCAGCACCGGCGACCTGCTCGTCCACTTCAACCGCGGCGCCCAGATCGTGCTCGGCATGAACAAGGGCCTGTATCCCGGCTACACCGAGGAAATCCACGAGATTTACCGCTTCGCCATGATGCCCCGCGACATGAAGGGCGGCCCCAAGGGCCCCAAGGGTCCGGCTCCCAAGTAGCCGTCTGACGCTGCAAAGCGTTTGCTGAAAAAGATTTGAGGGGAGTGCCGCTGCGGCATTCCCCTCTTCTCGTCGCCGAGTGATGCCTGCATACTTCGCGATCTGCCGCAGCGGGACGATGGGCCGCGCCATGGTCTGTGCAGCACAGCATGCGGCGCATCCCGGAGGGGCTGCGCTTTGCCGGCGGTTTTTGGGTCATATTCTTTTCTGAACTGGATTTGCCCCCAATTTTGACCCCAAAGTTTTTGGCTGTCAGCGTGCTTTGGCGAACGTCCGCAAACAGCAGAAAACAAGAAAGTCCGCAAATCTGGCGACTTGCGGACTTTCTCAAACATCTTTGACTGATATGTGGTGGAGAAGAGGAGATTTGAACTCCCGACCCCCGCAATGCGAATGCGATGCTCTCCCAACTGAGCCACTTCCCCACAGGTGAATCAACACATTAGTCAGAATGGATTCATCCGTCAAGTCCTGCTTCGCGATTTTTTTTCAAACAAATGCGGTGCATGGCCGGCCTGCGGACTTTTTGCCGCCATTGGACCGGCCTTGCGCTATTGGCGAGCGGGCAAAAAAAGTGTATGTGCTGTCAGCTTTCGTCTGGATGCCTCCCGGCGTTCGGAGAAGCTTTGGCGGGACTCTGGAAAATGCTCCGCGCATGAGACCGGAACGCGCACTCTATCCGTGCGCCTTTCGGCCGTGCATCACGGAAGAACTGTTCATGCGAGCTTGCACGTGAAGGAATATCGGGATCATTATTTTTTGAAGGCCAAGCAGGAGAACTATCCTGCCCGCAGCGTGTACAAACTTAAAGAACTCGATGCTCGCTTTCACCTTTTCAGGCGCGGCATGCGCGTTCTCGACCTTGGCGCCGCTCCCGGCTCCTGGTCGCTGGGCGCTGCCGAACGCGTCGGATCCACCGGGCTGGTCCTGGGATGCGACATTCAGCCTGCGAGAACGGAATTTCCCCCCCAGGTCTCGTTCATGCTTGAGGACGTCTTCGACAGGTCGGCCGAGTTCGAGGCCCGGCTGGACGAGATAGGACCTTTTGACGTGGTCATGAGCGATATGGCTCCAAGCACCACGGGCAACAAGTTCACAGATCAGTGCCGCTCGCTGGATCTGGCCAAGGAGGCCTTCGAGGTCGCTCTGGCCAGACTGAAGCCGGGCGGGTCGTTTGTGGTCAAGATTTTCATGGGTCCCGATGTTCAGGAGCTTCTTGAACCCATGCGCAAGGCCTTTGCCAGCGTCAAGACGTTCAAGCCGAAGAGTTCCCGGGCCGAAAGCAAGGAAACATTTTTTGTGGGACTCGGTCTGCGTTCGGAAGCGCGGCCGGATCCCGGAACCGAGATTGAGAGGTAGTTTATGTCTGGTCATTCCAAATGGGCAAATATTCAGCACCGCAAGGGTCGTCAGGACGCGCTGCGCGGCAAGGTCTTCACCAAGGTCGCCAAGGAAATCATCATTGCCGCCAAGGGCGGCGGTGATCCTGCCGGCAACTCCCGTCTGCGTGCTGCCATCGCTGCCGCCAAGGCCGTGAACCTGCCCAAGGATAAAATCGAGGCCGCCATTCGCAAGGGCACGGGCGAGGATGCCGGCGGCGATCTGACCGAAGGCTTTTACGAGGGCTACGGTTCCGGCGGCATCGCCATCATGGTCGAGGTTGCCACTGACAACAAGAACCGCACTGTTGCCGAAGTCCGTCACCTGTTCACCAAGCACGGCGGCTCCCTCGGCACGGACGGCAGCGTGAGCTGGATGTTCGACCGCAAGGGCGTGATCACCATCGACCGCGCCGCCTACGACGAGGAGAAGATGATGGAGCTGGCCCTCGAGGCCGGCGCCGATGACGTCATCGACGACGAGGACGTCTGGACCATTCAGACCAACATGGAAGACTTCGCCGCCGTGCGTGACGCTCTCGAAAGCGCCGGCGTGACCATGCAGTCCGCCGAGCTGGCCATGATCCCCCAGAACCTCGTGCCCGTCGAGCCCGCCGTGGCCGAGAAGGTCATGCGTCTCATGGAAGCTCTGGACGACAACGACGACGTGCAGAACGTCTACAGCAACGCCGACTTCCCGGAAGACATGGCCAACTAGGCAGTCCATGGAGCCGGTCACCGTCATCGGCATCGATCCCGGGTCCGTTCGCACGGGCTGGGGGGTCGTGCGGGTCGCGTCCTCGGGCTACGAGCTCGTGGACTGCGGCCTGATCAAAACCACCTCCGATGCCTCCAGGGACTTCTGCCAGCGTCTGGCCGTGATCTACCACGAACTGACGGGCGTGCTGGAGAGGACCAGGCCGCAGGAGGCCGCCATAGAGCAGGTCTTCATGGCCAAGAACGCCGCCACCGCCTTCAAGCTTGGGCAGGCGCGCGGTGTGGCCGTCGCAGCCTGCGCGGCCCGCGGCCTTCCGGTCATGGATTACGAGCCCACACTGGTGAAGAAGACGCTGGTTGGCACGGGCGGCGCCGAGAAGGAGCAGGTGGCCTTCATGGTCCGCTGCCGGCTCGGACTGCGCAGTTCGGACTGGGCGCTGGACACGTCCGATGCCCTGGCCATAGCGCTGACGCACCTGAGCCTCAGACGCTTCAGACAGATGGCCCAGGCAGCCCGCAAAGCCTGACAGACCGCCGGAACCGATTCCGGACAGATACAGCACAGCAAGGAGCCGTCTCCCTCGGGAGACGGCTCTTTTTGCGCGACGGGCGGAAGAAAGGGCCGCAGTGCGACAGAATGATGCAGACGCTCGTTCCGCAGGCTGGCGGAACAGTGAAACAAAAGTCCTCTGCCGGAACGAATTTGAATTATATATTTTGGCAAGTATCTGAAAAAAATGTTTATTTTTTAATTTTTAAAAAGTTGTTTACATACTTAATAAAAAGATCTACACACGGCCTACTCAAATATCTGCCTTTTAATATATTTATGGCTGAGAAGGGTGTGGCCATGAAATGGACAAGATTTGTACGTGCCAAATCGGCATGCGCCTATTTTTTCCTTGGTTCCGGATTAAGTTACGGGACGTTTACATCTCGAATGCCTGCAATGAAAGCGCAGACTCAGGCTCATGAAGCGGAAATCGGCTTCATCCTGCTTTCTCTGGGCATTTCGGCCCTTGTCGGACTGATTGTCTGCTCCCCGCTGATACGCAGATTTTCAAGCCGTCTGGTGCTGCGCATCGGGTCCTTCGGCATGGCCCTGACGCTGCCTCTGGCCGCCTTGAGCCAGTCACCGCTGACCTTCGGTCTTGCGGCCGTGTCCATGGGCTTTTTCATAGGTCTTGTGGATGTGGCCATGAACACGCAGGCCATACAGCTTGAGCAGCGCTTCACCTCGCCCTGCCTCGCTCTCATGCACGGCAGCTACAGTCTGGGCGGCCTGCTGGGCGCCCTCTCCGGGGCTCTCTTCTCCGCTCTGGGCTTTTCGCCCCTGATCAATTTCGCCATCGTGATGGGACTGTACTGCCTTCCCCGTCCCTGGGTCATGCCCAGACTGCAGAAGGACAGAATCATCGCCGCTGAAAAGGCTCCGGTGCAGGGAAGGAAACCGCGTTTCGCGCTTCCGGTGATTGTTGTCTTCTGCGGCGCCATGGCGGCCTGCTGTTACGCGGCCGAAGGCACGGTCGGCGAGTGGGGCTCACTCTTCCTCTTCACGGTCAAGGGTGCCAGCGAGCAGACTGCCGCCCTGGTGTACGCCAGTTTTGCCGTGTCCACGCTGTGCTGCCGCATGGTGGCCGACATGGCCAGGACGCACTTCTCG
>JAUNSE010000173.1:0-219 GCA_030539415.1 Desulfovibrionaceae bacterium | reverse complement strand
GCTCTGGGCGGCGCCCTGCTGGCCGTCGGCGGCCTGTCAACGGTCCGCTTTGCCGACCATGCGGCTCTCTGTCTGGTGGGCTACGGCTGCATGGGATTCGGCATGGCGCCCATCGTGCCGCTGTGCTTCAGCCGCGCCGGGCGCTGCCCTGGCGTCACGGCGGATCAGGCCAGTTCCGTGGTCTCCATACTGGCCTACGGCGGCCTGCTGCTGTGCCCG
>JAUNSE010000172.1 GCA_030539415.1 Desulfovibrionaceae bacterium | reverse complement strand
CATCAAAAAAAAATCGAGCAAAATTAAAGACGAAAAAACCCTGATACTATATAAAAAATAGCAAGCAGATTGTCGATGTTTGAGTGTGATAGAATTTTTTGTGCCCGAAAAATGGTAAAAATGAATATTGAAAACAGAATATGCCCCAAAAGAACAAGTATCGCAATGCCGGCATGAATTCGGAGAGTTCGGGCCGGAAGGTTTTTTTTGTTATTTTTTTCACTTTTTTCCAGTACTGCGTACGGGATTTCTGCCGCGCTGCCGTCCGTCCGTCTTGACGCCCCGGACGAATGCGGGCAGAAAATCGGTACAAGACGCAGGCGGCCGGCATGCCGGACTCAACGGACCTCCGACTCCGCCCCTTTCCCCCTCCAGCCAGAGCCGCCGCAAAGGAGTAGCCATGCCCGAGATGTCAGAAAACATTCTTGAAAATCTGAGCGATCCCCGACAGATCAATCAGGTGACCACCGATTCGTGGCGGACGCTGCGCATCATGGCCGAAACAGTGCAGGCCTTCGACACACTCAACAGCGTGCGCCATGACTGCGTGTCCATTTTCGGTTCGGCCCGGGTGAAGCCGGACAGGAAGGAGTACCGGGAGACGGTCGAAGTGGCCCGCAGGCTGGCCGAAGCCGGCTTCGGCATCATCACCGGCGGCGGCCCCGGCATCATGGAGGCCGGCAACAGGGGCGCCGTGGAAGGCGGCGGCCCGTCCATAGGGCTGTCCATCGAACTGCCGCACGAGCAGCGCACCAATGACTACGTGCGCATCAGCTGCACCTTCCGCTATTTCTTCGTGCGCAAGCTCATGTTCATCAAGTACGCCAGGGCCTACATCGTCATGCCCGGCGGCATGGGCACGGTGGACGAACTGTCCGAGGCCTTCGTGCTCGCCCAGACCAACCGCATCAAGCCCTTCCCCATCATTCTCTACAACAGGGCCTACTGGCAGGGACTGATGGACTGGCTCAAGGGCACCATGGCCGAGGGCGGCTACATCAGCGCAGACGAGATCGACGGACTGGTCAGCTTCTGCGACACGCCCGACGAGGTGCTGAACGTTCTTTCCGACAATCCGGCCTTTCTGGGATAGCCCTTGGCCGCCGAAAGCGAAGAGAGGCCGCGCGCGGACCTGCCGGACTGCCCGTACGAAAGCATGATCACGCAGGGGCCTGTCCCGCCGCCTCCCCCCGGACACAGCTGGGAGGATCTCATGCGCCGGGCCCTGGCCCTTGCCGGGGAGGCGCGCGCGGCCGGCGAGGTGCCGGTCGGCGCGCTCGTTGTCACGGCGGAGGGCCGCATTGCCGGCGAGGGGCGCAACGCTCCCCTGCAGACGCACGATCCGAGCGCGCATGCCGAGATAGCCGCGCTGCGCGCTGCCGGCCGGACGCTGGGCAACTACCGTCTGCAGGGCTGCACGCTGGTGGTCACGCTGGAGCCGTGCGCCATGTGTGCGGCCGCCTGCGTGCACGCCCGGCTCGACGGAGTGGTCTACGGCGCCTGCGACCGGCTGGCCGGCGCCGTGGGATCGCGCGCGGACCTGCTGGACTGGCCCTTTCTCAATCACAGAATCTGGCACATGGGCGGCGTGCTGAGCGCCCCGTGCGCGGAACTGCTGCAGGATTTCTTCCGCGGACGCAGAAGCTGAGCCGTCCCGGAAGACACGCTGTCTGCAAAAAGGAAGGCCCCGAAAGGGGCCTTCCGCATGATAACTCTGAGGGATGACGCAGGATTAGCCGAGCTAGCCCTGCACCGGCTGGATCACGATGATCGCCGCGTCCATGACATTGGTGCGCGTGGGGCCGCTTTTGAACAGGGTGCCGGCCCTGTCCAGGCAGGCATAGCTGTCATTCATGTCGAGCATGGCCCGGGCGTCGATGCCCATTTCCGGCCAGGCCAGGGCGTCGCCGGCAAAGGCGAAGCCACCCGCCGCGTCCGTGGGGCCGTCCGTGCCGTCCGTGCCGGCGAAGAGGGCGGCGATGCCGGTGTCCTGCGCCAGAGCCAGACTGGCGGCCAGCGCCATTTCCTGATTGCGTCCGCCGCGGCCCGAGCCGCGGATGGTGACCGTGGTCTCGCCGCCGGCCAGAAGACAGATCGGCCTTTCTCCCGGCGACATCTCCCTCTGCATGGCGCGGGCCCTCTCCATCAGCTCGCCGGCGCGCACGCGCGCCTCGCCCGTCAGCGAATCGGTCAGAATCACCGGCCGCAGGTTCAGGCGCCCGGCCTCCGCAGCGGCGGCCTGCAGGGCCTGGCCAAGTGTGGCCACGAGCACGTTGCGGAGCCTGGCAAAGGCCGGATCTCCGGCCTTGGGCGTATCGGGGATGAGGCCGGCAAGTCCCTTTTTCAGGTGCTCCTCCACAGCGGCGGGGAGGCGTCCTTGAAGCCGGTAGCGCGTCACGATGTCCATGCAGTCGGCGAAGGTGCTGCTGTCCGGCACGGTGGGACCGGAGGCGATGACATCAAGATCGTCGCCCACCACGTCGCTGACAATGAGTCCGAGCCCGCGGGCCGGAGCCAGCGCCCTGGCGAGAGCGCCGCCGCTCAGGCGGGAGAGGTGCTTGCGCAGGCAGTTGATTTCATGAATGGTGGCCCCGCACTGCAGCAGGAGTTTCGTCAGCTCCTGCAGGTCGCCCAGGCCGATGCCCGGCTGCAGGGCCGGAGTCAGGGCGCTCGCCCCGCCAGTGAAGACGCACAGGGCCAGGTCGCGCTCCGTGCAGGCCTCGGCCATGTCCACAAGCTGCGCGGCCGCCTCCATGCCGGCCCTGTCCGGCACGGGATGGGCGCCTTCCAGCACGCGGATGCGCCTTGTGCGGTGACCGACCGGCAGATCGTGATCGTATTTGACAATGACAAGGCCGTCGTCCACATGGTCGCCCAGAAGCTCCTCCAGAGCCAGGGCCATGGGGGCGGCCCCCTTGCCGGCGCCGAGCACGAGGACGCGGCGGAAGTCGTTCAGGTCCGCCGACCAGGCCTCGGCGCTGCCGGAATCGTCCAGCAGGGACAGGCGCGAGCCGTCCAGAGCCAGATGGCGCAGCACGGCGCCGTCGGGAGCGACGGCCGCCAGAGCGGCCGAGTTGAGGCGGAGCAGCAGGTCCCGCAGACGCGTCCGCTCTGTCTGTGTGAAACTGTTTGCGGCGTGATTCTGGTCGGCCATGTCCTTCTCCTGATGCGAGTGGGGGAGGGCTAGTCGAGACTGCCCTTGGTGCTGCGCACGGCGGTGCCGTGCCGGGCGACGGCCTGGGCCAGCGCGAGTCCCAGGCCCTTGGCGGCGGATTCGAGCAGATGGTGCCCGTTCTTGCCGTACAGGAAGGAGACGTGCAGATTCATGCGCACGGCCGAGGCCAGAGCCTTGTACCATTCGCGCCACACGTCCTTCTCCTCTCCGCCCATGACCGGCGGCAGCAGCTCGTCGCCGCGGAATTCAAGCCAGGGGCGTCCGGAGATATCGATGGTGACCTCGGCCAGCGCCTCGTCCATGGGCACGCGGCCGTACCCCACGCGGGCGATGCCGGCCCTGTCGCCCAGAGCCTTGCGCATGGCCTCGCCCAGGACCAGAGCCGTGTCCTCCACGGTGTGGTGGGCGTCCACCTCGAGGTCGCCGTGGCAGCGCAGCACAAGATCCATGCGGGCCCAGAAGAAGGTGAGTGTGAGCATGTGGTCGAGCAGTCCGAAGCCGGTCTGCACATCGACCCTGCCGGTGCCGTCCAGGCAGAGTTCGACCTGAATGCTGGTTTCCTTGCTCGTGCGCTGCCCGCTGGCCTGTCTCGGCGTCAGTTCCATGATATCGCTGTTCTCCATGGCGGTTACTGCTTCTTCTCCGTCGTCGGAACCGGCTCCTCCTGGACGGAGCGGTCGGCATTGTCGTTGCGTCCGGCGTCTTCCGCCGCCTTTTCGGCGGCGACCAGCGCCTCGAAATCCATGTTCTCCCTGGGCTCGAGCTCGCCTCTGGGGTCCCAGGGGGCATAGCGCTCGGGCTCGGCAGGCGATTCTCCTTCCGCGCTTCCGGCGTCGGCGGAGTCCTTCTCTTCGCCGGCGGCCTTTTTCGCGCCGGCGTCCGGCTCCGCTTCAGCGGCCTTTTCGCCCGCTTCCGGGGCCGCACCGTGCAGCCTTTCCGGATGGAGCTCGGGCTGGTCGGGGACAATCGGCACGGGCTTCACCACGCGCGGGGCTGCCGCCGCGGCGGCAGCAGCGGCCAGGCCGCCGGCACCGCCGGAAGGAGCCGGCCCGTTGCCGCCGTCTTCCCCGTCATTGCCGCTGTCCTCGTCGTCCGCGCCGCCGTCCGGGTCATCGTCCGGTCCCGATTCGGGAGCCGGCTTCTTCCCGAAGATGGCGGCCACAAGAATGCTGACTTCGTAGAGCAGCAGCATGGGGACGGCCATGAGCAGCTGGGAAACCACGTCCGGAGGCGTGAGGATGGCTGCCACAATAAAGATGAGCAGCACGGAGTAGCGGCGGAAGGAACGCATTTTCGCGGCCGTCACGACACCCATGCGGGAGAGGAAGAACGCGAAGATGGGCATTTCGAAAATAAGGCCGAAGGCCAGAAGCAGCTTGAGCACGAAGTCGAGGTAGTCGCTGATCTTGGGCATGGCGACGATATCGACCGTGGTGAAGCTCATGAAGAAGGAGAAGGCGTAGCGGAAGACGATGTAGTAGCAGAAGAGGCCGCCGGCAACAAAGAAGACGGCCGAGACCACCGCCACCGGAATGATGAAGTGCTTCTCCTCGTCGTACAGTCCTGGCGAGATGAAGGCCCAGACCTGATAGAAGATATAGGGGCTGGCCAGGAAAAGGCCGACAATGAAGGCAATGTACATGCGCGTGAAGAAGGCTTCGGGCAGGGTTGTGTACATTGCCGAGCTGCCCTCGGGCAGCACGGCCAGCAGAGGCTCGGTCAGCACGTTGAAGATGGGCTCCACAAAGGACCAGCAGACCAGGAAGCCCACGAAGGCGGCGGCCAGGGAGAAGAGCAGGCGCCTTCTCAGCTCGCGCAGATGGTCCATGAGCGACATGCGGCCGCCTTCTCCGTCGGCTTCCTCG
>JAUNSE010000171.1 GCA_030539415.1 Desulfovibrionaceae bacterium | reverse complement strand
CATTCTGTCATATATTGAAATAAGAAAATTTAATAATAAATGGATATTACATAATTCACTTTCAAAAAAACAACGTGAGATTGTTCAAATTTTAGATTTACCAATAAATAAGATGGAGCTAGTAAACCGGTAGGTTGTTACATGTATTTCCCCGCCGATTTAGGCTGGAAGTGCGGTCCTCTTCCGGCCATGAAGACGGTCATCGAGCGCGTGGTTCCCTCTGCGGCCACCCGCCGCGCCATGCTGGAGAAGGGTGATGTGGACCTTTCCCTGGATCTGCCTCCCAAGGATTTTGCCGAGCTGCATGAGGCCGGCAAGGTCAAGGTCGAAGGCGTGCCGGTGGAAAACTGCATGTGGTTTGTGGACATGAACGTGACCAAGCCGCCTTTCGACAATCAGAAGGTGCGCGAGGCCGTGAGCTACGCGGTGCCCTACGAGGCCATCTACAACTCCTCCACCTACGGACGCGCGGCCAGGCTGTTCGGCGCCGAGTCCGACGTGCCCGCCACTTCCGAGTGGCCGCAGCCCTTCCCCTATTACACTGATCTGCAGAAGGCCAAGAAGCTCCTGGCCGAGGCCGGCTATCCCGACGGCTTCAAGACCACGCTGTCCTACAGCCTGGGCAAGGCCTCCCTGGGCGAGCCCGCCGTGCTCCTGCTGCAGGAGTCCCTGGCCGCCATCGGCATTGAAACGACCATCGAAAAGGTTCCCGGAGCCAACTGGCGCACGGCCATGGCCCGCAAGGACATGCCGCTTCTGGTGGACGACATGGGCGGCTGGCTGAACTACGCCGACTACTTCTTCTACTGGAACTACCACAGCCAGAACGGCGTCTTCAACACCATGTCCTATCAGAACAAGGAGATGGACGGCTACATCGAGGAAGCCCGCTTCGCGGCCGATCCCGCCGCGTATGACGCCGCCGTGAAGAAGTGCCTCAAGAAGGCCTTCGACGACGCCCCGCGCCTGCCCCTGTTCCAGCCGAATCTTGACGTGGCCATGCAGAAGAACGTGCAGAACTACCAGTACTGGTTCCACCGTCAGCTGGACTTCCGCACCATCACCAAGGACTAGGCAGGGCAGCCTTCTCCTCCGTTTCCCGCAACCGACAATCAGGAATCCGCCATGTTCCGTTTCATCCTGCGCCGCCTGCTGGCAGCAGTGCCCAATCTTGCCGGCGTGCTGATCATAACCTTCCTGCTGGCGCGCGCCCTTCCCGGAGATCCGGCGGCCTATCTGGCAGGCCCGTCGGCCAGCATGGACGCCATCGAGCAGATCCGCCAGAACCTCGGGCTCGACAAGTCCCTGCTTGAGCAGTTCCTGCTCTACCTCTCCGACATCATTCATGGCGACTGGGGAACCTCCTGGGCCACGGGTCTGCCCGTGACCCAGGAGATCTTCACCCGTCTGCCGGCCTCCATCGAGCTGACTCTGGCCGGACTCTTCTTCGCCATTGTGGTGGCCCTGCCCATGGGCATCGCCTCGGCGACAAGGCCCAATTCGCCTGCCGACCACGTCTGCCGCGTCATCAGCACGTTGGGTGTCTCGCTCCCGACCTTTTTCACAGGTCTTCTGCTGGTGTTCATTTTCTACTATCTGCTTGACTGGGCGCCCGCTCCCATGGGGCGGCTGCCGCTGGTCGCCATCGAACCGGACACGGTCACGGGCTTTTTCCTGATAGATTCGCTCATTGCCGGCGACTTCGAGACCTTCAAAGCCGCTGCGGCGCAGATTTCCCTGCCCGCCCTGACACTTGGCATCTTCGCGCTGGCTCCCCTGGCCCGCATGACCAGGGCCGCCATGCTGCAGGTCCTCTCGGCGGACTTCATCCGCACGGCCAGAGCCTCGGGCCTGCCGCGCTGGAAGATCCTCATGATCTATGCCTTCCGCAACGCCGGCGGCCCCCTCTTCACCACCCTGGGCATGGTCTTCTCCTTCACCCTGGGCGCCAACGTGCTGGTGGAGAAGGTCTTCTCCTGGCCGGGCATAGGCTCCTTCGCGCTGGAGGCGCTGCTCATTTCCGACTACGCGGCCGTGCAGGGCTTCGTGCTGACCATGGGAGTGCTCTATGTCTTCGTCAACCTCTTCATCGATGTGCTGCAGGTCATCAACGATCCGCGCATGAGGAGGTGCCTGTGACATCCTTTGCCAGCCATGTCTGCTACTGCCTCAGAAGCAACATCTTTTCGGCGGCTGCGGTTTTCGGGGTGCTGGTGCTTGCCGCCCTGTCCGTCCTCGGACCGCTGCTCACGCCCTATGACGCCTACAGCAGCCTGGACAGCGCCGTCATGCTGCCTCCGTCATGGGCGCACCCGTGCGGCACCGACCAGGTCGGCCGCGATGTCCTGAGCCGCATCATGATGGCCTGCCGCCTGGACATGGCCATCGCCCTTTCCGCTGTGCTCCTGTCCCTTGTGAGCGGCACCATCGTCGGCTCGCTTGCCGGCTATTACGGCGGCTTTCTGGACGGTCTGGTGAGCCGCCTCGTGGACACCATCATGGCCTTCCCGCTCTTTGTGCTGGCCATGGCCATTGTGGCCTCGCTGGGCAATTCGGTGGTCAACATCGTCTTTGCCACCGCCGTCATCAACCTGCCCTTCTATATCCGCGTGGCCCGCGCGGAAACAGCCGTGCGCAGGCAGAGCCAGTTTGTCGAGGCGGCGCTTATCAGCGGCAATACGGGCATGCAGGTCATTGTCAGGCATATCCTGCCGAACATCATGCCCACAATCATGGTTCAGGCCTCTCTCAACCTGGGCTGGGCCATTCTCAACGCGGCGGGCCTCTCCTTCATCGGCCTCGGCGTTCGTCCTCCGGATGCCGAATGGGGCATCATGGTGGCCGAAGGCGCCCAGTACATAGTTTCGGGCGAGTGGTGGATAGCGCTGTTCCCGGGCATCGCCCTCATGCTCACCGTGCTCTGCTTCAATTTTCTTGGTGACGCCCTGCGCGACATCCTGGATCCGAGGAGGCGCTCATGAGTCAGTCCATGAATGGCGCGGCGCCGCAGACCGGTCCGGCAGCGGGAGCGCTGCTGGACGTGCGGGATCTGTCCGTCTCCTTCAAGTCCGGCAGGACCATCGTGCAGGCCGTGCGCGGCATTTCGTTCAGCGTGATGCCGCACGAGTTCTTCTCTCTGGTGGGGGAGACGGGGTCGGGCAAGTCCGTGACGGTCATGACGGCCATGGGGCTGCTTGATGCCAACGGCTCCGTCAATACGGGCAGCATCGACTACGCGGGCGTTCGTCTGCTGGACAGCGCCACCCCCAGACGCAGATGGCGCAGAACCGGCGACATGGCCATGATTTTCCAGTATCCGATGATGGCCCTGAATCCAATCCGCACCATCGGCCTGCAGCTGCGGGATGTCCTGAAGACTCTGGAGGACAGGCCGTCATCCGGCGCGGAAGCTGAGAAAAGGGCCCTCGAGCTTCTGGACATGGTGCGCATACGCGACCCGCGGCGCTGCCTTGGCGCGTATCCCTTCGAACTTTCGGGCGGCATGTGCCAGCGCGTTCTCATAGCCATGGCCCTGGCCCGCAGACCCCGCCTGCTTTTTGCCGATGAACCCACAACGGGCCTCGACACGCTGACCCAGGGCACCATCCTGAAGCTCCTGCGCGAGATGATGGATGCCACGGGCATGTCGGTGCTCTTCATCACCCACGACCTGGGCCTGGCCATGCAGTACAGCGACCGCGCCGGGGTCATGCGGCACGGCGAGCTGCTCGAGGCAGGAACGCCGGAAACCCTGGTCGAACATCCGAGGACAGCCTACACAAAGCGGCTGTTCTCTTCCACGCCCAGCCTCATGGAGAGTCTGGACGATGTCCGTCGCCTGGGTTCGGAAATCATCTCCTGAGGTTCCCCATGCTGCGCGAACTGCCTCTTCTTTCAGTCACCCATCTCTACAAGTCCTTTGACAAATCCCGCGAGCCCAGGACTTTTGCCGTCAGGGACGTCTCCTTTGACCTCTACAAGGGAACCTGTCTCGGCATAGCCGGCGAGTCCGGCTCCGGCAAATCCACCCTGATACGCATCCTGGCCCGCCTGATTGACGCGACAATCGTCCCGGGCTGCCGGGACGACATCTCCATCCGTCTGCAGGGCGAGGACATCAGTCTCTACGAGGCCCGGCATTTTGCCCGGCATCTGGCCCGCAGGCAGATTCAGATGGTTTTTCAGGACCCGTCGTCCAGCCTCAATCCGTGCTGGACAGCGGCCAGATGCATTGCCGACCCGCTGCGCGTGCTGCTCGACATGCGCGACCGCGCGCAGATTGAGGCTGAAGTCCGCAGACTGGCGGCTCTTGTCCGTCTGCCGGAGGAACTGCTTGATCGTCTGCCTCACCAGCTGTCCGGCGGCCAGAAGGCCCGTGTGGGCATTGCCAGGGCTCTGGCGGCAAGACCGTCCGTCATTCTGCTCGACGAGCCCACCACGGCGCTCGATGTTTCCGTGCAGGGGCAGGTGCTCTGCCTTCTGGATGACCTCAAGCACGAGCTCAAGCTGAGCTATATCTTCGTGTCGCATGACCTGAGCGTGCTCAGGCTCATCTGCGACCGCATTATCATCATGCAGCAGGGGAGCATTGTGGAGCAGGGAACAACTGCCGAAGTCTTCGGCAGCCCGTCTCACGAATACACCCGCTCGCTGCTCTCGGCTGTCCCGGTGCTGGGCGGATCGGCCGCACGAAACGCCGCCTCCATCACGCCGGTCTCCCCCAAACCGAACAAGGAAATGGTGCAATCATGACAGACTTCCCCTCCCGTCCGACATTGTCCTCCCTCCGCCAGTGGTATGCCGAAGGCGGAGATCCCGAGTACGGTCTCGCGCTGCTGGCCCGCAGAATACGCCGGGATTCCGCTCCGGCCGTGTGGATCAGTCTTGTGAGCGAAGAGGATGTGAAGGAGCGCGTCCGCTGTCTCAAGAAGATGGCGGAAGGCCTGGCAGCGGACGAGGTGCGGCGGCGCTGGCCGCTGTTCTGCGTTCCCTTCGCCGCCAAGGACAATATGGATGTGGCCGGCATGGAAACGACGGCGGCCTGCCCTGCATACGCCTACACTG
>JAUNSE010000170.1 GCA_030539415.1 Desulfovibrionaceae bacterium | reverse complement strand
GAACCCGACCCGGTCAAGGGAGAGCAGAAAGGCATGGTCGCCAAAATTCGTGCGCCAGCGCTGATGATAGGCGCACGCCTGCGCCGCCGCCTCCAGCGCCTCCCACCAGGCGCCGTTCAGATGCGTCTCGGCCTCGAGGCCCTGTGCGTCCCAGTGTGTAATGCTGTCCAGCAGCACAAAGGGGTCGGGCATGTCCGAACCGGACGGCAGACCGCTGCGGCATGCCTGTTCTGCCTCTTTCAGCGATGCCGCCGTCCGCGCGTTCTCCATATTTGCGGCGCTCACGTCAGCTCTCCCAGACGCAGCACCAGGGCCGTGTTCTGTCCGCCGAAGCCGAAACTCTCCAGCAGTCCCGTGGAGCCGGTCAGTCTGCCGTCGCATATGATGCCGCGCACAAAATTGAGGTCCGAGAGAGGCTCCTCAAGTCCTCGCACAGGCGGAAGAAAGCCCGCCGCGGCCGTCATGAGGCAGACGGCCGTCTCCATTGCTCCGGCGGCGGAAGAGCCGTGCCCCAGCCATGACTTGAGAGCGGTCACCCTGGGCGCGGAGGGGCCGGTTCCGAACACGCGCCGCAGAAGAGCCGCTTCTGCCTCGTCGTTGGCCGCGGTTCCCGTTCCGTGGGCGCTGACCCAGTCCACTGCCCCGGGTTCGATGCCGGCGGAATCCAGCGCCCTGCGCACGGCCTTTTCGGCATGAACGCCCTTCGGGTCGGGCGCGGTCAGGCTCCCGCCGTCCAGAGACGCCCCGAAGCCGAGAATCTCGGCCCTGATGACCGCTCCGCGGGTCAGAGCCCGCTCCCGGCTTTCCACAACAAAGGCAGCCCCGCCCTCGCCGGGGACAAAGCCCGAATGCTTCCGGTCAAAGGGGCGCATGGCAAGCTCGGGATCCTGCACGCGGCTGAGCGTGTGCGCCTTGCTGTAGCCCAGCAGTCCGCCCGGAGAAAGTCTCGAGTCGCCGCAGGCCACCAGAACGCTGTCCATGGCGCCGTGTCGAATCCTGAACCAGGCCTCGCCCAGAGCCGCAAGTCCGGAGGCGCAGGCGCAGCCGAGCGTCAGCCCCTCTCCGTGCAGGCCGAGCAGCGCGGCCAGCGCCGAGACAGGTGTGTTGGGCAGCCATCTGAGCAGCCACAGGGCATCCAGACGCAGGGGATCGCCCGGCGGCAGACCGGGCTCGCCGGAAAAATCGAGCGTGGGCGCGGCCGCGCCCACCATCCCAGTCTCCTCGTCCAGAGCGTTTTCTCCCGCGTCCAGAGCCGCCCTGAGCCCGGCAAGGACCGCCAGCCGTCCGCCTCTGGAAAGATAGCGGCGGAAGCGCCAGGCGCCCAGGCGGCGGGAGGCCGCGTCCTCATCATCCTCGGCCGGGCAGACGGCAAAGGGCAGGTGCGGACTCATGACAAAGGCTGTCCGGCCCGCAAGCAGGCAATCAGTCACCCGCTCCCTGCTGCCGCCCAGACCGGAGGTCAGGCCAAGGCCAGTGACAACGACACGCCGGGGCATGCGCTAGCAGCCCTGAAGATAATCGAGATAGGCGGCCATGTCGGCCAGTGTGACAAAGGGGGCCGGACTCCGCATGTCCGCCACCGCGCTCTCCACTCTCGAGGGCGCAAGCCACGGAAAATTGGCGGCAATGACGGCCGCCGGGTCGTCGCCCGGCCGTTCTGCCACCAGAGCGCGCAGATTTCTCAGGAACAGAGCCTCATCATCCACTTCCCGCCCTGCCCTCTGCGACACGCGGGCGGCAATTTCCAGAAGATCGATGGATTCGCAGGGCAGATCCTGCATAAGGCGGGTTTCGGGGCCGAGCGTGTCGGGGTCCCGTTCAAAAATCTCCGCGACAATGGTGCGGATACAGGCAAGTGCATCAATTTTTTCCATACAGATAGCGCATGCCGCTTTCGCCTGTGCGGCAAAGCGGCTGAAATCCATGCTTACAGAGCATTTGCGTCCGGAAGCGGGATATTTTCAGAGAATGGTTCCAGGCTTCTGCTTGGCGCGCGAGAAGCCGCCGTCCATGGTCAGGGTGGTGGCATTGAGAGAGGCGGAGCTTCTGGACAGCAGAAAGAGTATGCAGCTCACAGCCTCGTCCATGCCGACCAGATGCCCCGTCGGAATGAGATGTTCGCACAATTCCTTCTTGTCGGCCAGAAAATCCCGGCCGCGGCCGCTGTCCAGCCAGCCGAGCCTGAGCGAGCAGGCCGTGATGCCATGGGCGGCCATTTCAAGCCCCACGCTCGTGTACAGTCCCTCACCGGCGGCCTTGGCCGCCGCGTAGAAGCCCTGACCCACGGCAGGCGCATCCACCGCCGCCGAAGAGACAAACAGGCAGCGCCCCTGCCTCTGGGCCAGCATGAGCCTGACCACGGTGCGCAGATAGCGTGCCCTGAGGGCAATATCCTGCAATGCCCAGCGGTCGATGTCCGCCGGTGAGAGCGACGCCACAAGGCTTTCGGTCCGGGAGTGGCTGCAGTCCACGAAGGCCGCCGGTCTGGCGTAGCAGCCCTTGAGCAGCTCGGGCAGTCTCTCCGGCTCCTCCACGACAATGCCATCGTAACCGCTGTCCCGCACGGTCCCGAGACTGGCCTCATTGCGGCACAGGCCGAGCACCCGGCCGCCGTGCCGGAGCACCGCCGCGGCCACGGCCATTCCCAGCCCGCTGCTGGCGCCGCTGACAAGGACAGGTTCGTAAATCGCGCTCTCCGATGTTATTCCGGCCATTCGGCAACCCCCTCGCAGGCCACGGCATTTCCGTCCCGGACACGGCAGACAGCCCGTCTTTCGCCGCAGGGCTCGATTTCATAGACATAGTCCCCGGGCGTCAGAAAACGCCTGAAGCGAAAGCGCCTGAGGACAAGATTTGCCGGAGGGATGCCGGCTTCGGCCAGAAGGTCCAGGAACCCCTGAACCACCAGGCTGCCCGGCATGCGCGGCATGCCGGGGAAGTGCGTGCGGAAAACCGGATGTTCCGGGTCCAGACGCATGCGCACCTTTCTTTCTGCAAGCATAGACGCTCCCAAAGCACGGTCTGCCGCGTGACACGGACCGGACGCCCGGAGCGGCCGCGCTTCTGCCAGATTCTGAAGGAGGAGAGGGGAAACATTAGCTGTTTCATTCATCGAAGTCCATTGTCCCCCGCTATCCTCCCGCACTCACGCCAGAACAGGCAGCCCGGAGACCCGACGGGCGACGGCGGACAATGCCCCTGCCGGATCACAGGGATTTGCCATGCCCGCCGCTCTTGGCTACATATGGGCACGGCGCCGCGGCGCCTTCATCTTCCGGAGGAAAAAGTCCTGCCTCGGGCAGGGTGATACGACACCATGATGCATGTTACGCGCAGACACACCATTTCGGCGGCCCACCGCCTTTATGAATACAACGGCCAGTGCGAACGGCTGCACGGGCACAATTACAAGATAGAGATCACTGTCTCGGCGGAAAATCTGAACAGGCTCGGCATGGTGCTGGATTTCGGCCTGGTCAAAAAGATTCTGTGCGGAGCGCTTGATGCCGCATGGGACCACAGGACCCTGCTCTACGACAGGGATCCGCTCTGCGCCGAGATGCAGGCCCTCCTGCATGACGGCGCCATCTGCCCGGTTCCGTTCAACCCCACGGCCGAAAACATGGCCACCCACCTTGCCACCGTGCTCTTCCCGGCCGAACTGGCAAGGGCCGGCCTGACCAACGTCCTCGTGACGGCGGTCACCGTGTACGAAACAGACAACAATTCCGCAACGTGGAGCCTTGATGAGTCTGCTGATTAACGAGGTGTTCTGGTCCGTCCAGGGAGAGGGGCGCAACACGGGACTGCCTTCGGTCTTCATCCGGCTGCAGGGCTGCGATGTGCGCTGCCCCTGGTGCGACACCGGATACAGCCTGGACCGGAATCCGCGGCACCGCCTGCCCGACTGCGATCCGGCAGTGTTCGCGAAGACCGCGGAGAGTCCGGAGCACACGGCGGCCTCCCCCGAATGGCTGGTCGGGACAATCCTCGCGGGCGGAAGCCCTGTCCGGCATGCCGTCATCACCGGCGGGGAACCCTTCCAGCAGGACATCTTCCCCCTTGCGGATCTCCTGCTGTCCAGAGGCTTTTCCGTGCAGGTGGAGACCAGCGGCTCCCGGCCCGTCCTGTGCCCGGCGGCCGTCTGGGTCACGCTCTCGCCCAAGCGCAGAAAGATGCCCCTGCCGGCTTCATGGACAAGAGCGGACGAGATCAAGACGCCCATAGAAAACGAGGACGACCTGGCTTTCTACATGCCCTACCTTCTGCGGCTTGCCCCCGACAGAGTTGCTCTGCAGCCCGTCAGCGCTGGAAAGGAGGCCACGGAACTGTGCATGCGGACCTGCATGGAGCGCAACTGGCGTCTGTCCCTGCAGACGCACAAGCTCATCAGCGTTCGCTAGATTCAGCCTTCGGATGTTCCGCGGCCGCGGCGCTGTGACTGCGGAACAGATGCTCCATGCGGGCAAGCGTGTTTTCCTCGGACAGCATGGAGTTCACAAGCTTCATGGCGTTGTCCGCCATGCGCAGGGCATTCTCCCTGTCATCCATGAGCGAGGCCATGGCATCGGCCAGGGCCCGCTCGTCTTTCTGCGCCACCAGACGGCCCGTCTCACCATCCTTCACGACATCGGAGATGCTGGCCACATCGGTGCTGACAACCGGCACGCCCATGCTCATGGCCTCGGTAATCACGGTGGGCAGACCGTCCGATTTCTCTGTCCCGGCCGGCACCACCGACGGCATGACAAGCATGTCGCTTTCGGCCAGCAGACCGGCGATGCGGTCATGGGGCAGAGCACCGGCAAAAGACACATGCCCCTCAAGCCCCAGTCTTGCCGTTTCGCGCCTGAGCGCATGCATCTGGACGCCGCTGCCGACAATGGTCAGCAGAACCTTCCTGTCCATCTTCCGCAGCAGGTCAACAGCCCTGACAAGATAGTCGAACCCCTTCTTCTCTATGAGACGCCCTATGGCAATGACCCGGCAGGGCTCCTGCATCCGGACGGCGGCTCTTCGCGCGGCAGTCCCGAGAGTCATGAAATTGTGGATGAGATGCACGCTGCCGCGGCGC
>JAUNSE010000001.1:11182-31199 GCA_030539415.1 Desulfovibrionaceae bacterium | reverse complement strand
GGCGAGGTCATCTACTACATCCGCACGAACAACACCGAAATTCCGGAACGCCTCAAGTGGCGCGTCCCTTCCTACATGAACTGGGAAGCGCTGGGAGTCATGCTGCGCAACGCCAAGGTCGCCGACGCGGCACTGATTACCAACACCATCGACCCCTGCGTCTCCTGCACCGAAAGGTAGGAGGAGCAGGACCGTGCATGAGGCGTCTCTTGCCCAGGGACTGCTGCGCATAGCCCTTGAGACTGTGCGCGGCTACAACGGTTCGCATCCCGATGCGCCTGCGGGCCGGATCAAGTCCCTGAAAGTCGGGCTCGGGCTTCTGTCCTGCGTCGAGGTCACCACGTTTGCGGGCTGTTTCGAACTGCTCGCCGAGGGAACCGAAGCGGAGGGAGCCCTGCTCGAGGTGGAGAGGGAGCCGCTGACCTGTGACTGCCATGACTGTCACGCCAGCTTCACCCTCACCAGCCGCAGCTTTCACTGCCCGCACTGCCGGAGCAGCAACCTCTCTCCCCATGGAGGGCACGGTCTGACCCTTCTCAGTCTCGAAGTCGAACAAAAGGACTAAGCTATGTTGGAACGAGTAGTCTTTCTAGCCGAGCGCTGCCGCGCGTGCCGCCGCTGTGAAATGGCCTGCATTGCGGCCCATCACGGCATCGACATCAAGGAAGCGACGAAACGCAGAAGCGAATTCATCTCCCGTGTCCGTGTGGTCAAGGGCGAGGGCTTCAAGACAACTGTGCGCTGTCATGAATGCCGCAATGCCCCCTGCTGTCAGATCTGCCCCACAGGCGCTCTGCACCAGCTCGAAAACGGCCAGGTGGTCATGCACGAGGAACTGTGCCTCGCCTGCGAAATGTGCGCTGATGCGTGCCCCTACGGCGCCATTCAGATGGATACGAGCTCACTGCCCGTGGTCAAGATGGAAGACAATCCTGATGACGCGGAACTGCTGGAACCCAGAAAGGTTGCCGTGCGCTGCGACATGTGCCGCGACCTGCGCGAGCAGACGGGCAAATGGATGACGCCGTGCATGGAGGCCTGTCCGGTTCAGGCCATCGGCATTCTGCAGGAAAACGGAGAAACCAGATTCCCCGAAAAGCCTGCCAGGAAGCCTGTCGCGGCTGCACCCAAGCCTGCACCGGCCGCACCCGCGGCTGAGCCTCTGCAGCCTGTGCCCACGCCCATTCCGGCGCCTGTGCCCACTTCGGAGGCGGCTCCGGAGCCGGAGCCCGTCAAGGCGCTCTAGTTCGCCGAATTGCCTGAAGCCCCCTGCCTGTTCATGCCGGCAGGGGGCTTCTGTTTCAGTCTTTGGACAGAGCGGCTCTCCTGACGCATTCTGAGCCCGGATTTAGGTGCCTTTATCTTGTTCCGGGGAGATTCTGCCTTATGCGTCGGACGGCCCGAATGCCCCTCTGCAGCCCGTTTGCAGGGTTGGAATTCCTCTCTCTCCGCCAGACACGCAAACGCCTCCCGGTTTCCTGTTCGAGGGAAACCAGGAGGCGTTGTACGATATTTGTCTTCTGTCAGCAGTCTGGCGGCAGCAATCAGTCCTTCGAGGGCTCTGCAACAGTGCCGGCGTAGTTCTGCACAAAGTTCTTGGCTGATTCGAGATCGGTCACATCACCCGCAATCTGGGCCTTGAGCAGGGCATCGCGGATAACGCCCACCATGGGACCAGGGTTGAGGCGGCATTCCTGCATGATCTCGTTGCCGTTGAGCAGAGGCTCAAGCATCTGTTCGGGGATGCTGGCGCGCTCAAGATACTTCATGTTGTGGTTGAACGAGGTCATGGGCTCGTCTCTGGCCAGCATGTCGGCCTTGGCCATCTCTATGAGGCGGGGATAGTCATCCAGAGCCATGAAGCGGCGTATGCCCCTGTCCGTCATCATGAAGTAGAAGTACATGTGGCAGCGCACCAGATGACAGATCAGGTCAATGTCCTCGGCCGGGAAGTGCAGGCGGCGGAGAATCTTCCTGGTGACGGACGCTCCGACCCTGTGATGCTGGTAGAAAGTCCAGAACCCGTCGATGTACTCTGCCGTGTAGGGCTTGCCCACATCATGGAAGAGCATGGCGATGGTACCGAGCCAGTCGTAATGGAAGTTGCCCTCCGGGTAGAAACGGACGCAGTTGAGCGTATGCGTCAGCAGGTCCTGAGTCTCGGAGCTGCGCTTGTTGCGGTGGTCGCGGATGCAGGCAAGAGCGGCCAGTTCGGGAATGAGGCCCTGCAGCAGATGCAGCTCCTGCATGTGCCCGACAAAGCGGTACATGGCCTCGGCATCCACCTTGCGCCACTCGTCCATGAAATCGGTGACCGGCACATAGTCCAGGATGCGCGAGGTGGCGCGTATGATGGCCAGGCGCGTGTTCTCCTCTATGGGCAGGTCGAAATTCGCGGCAAAGCGCATGGCTCGCACGCCGAGGAGATAGTTGTGCCGCAGCGTGTCGTCGGGCAGACCGGCCAGTCTGACCTCGCCCGTGGCCAGGGGCTCGAAGCCGTCGTACGGATCGTTCGGCTCGGAGCTCGCTCCGCCGAATCCCGTCAGCTTCAGACGCATTCTCTCCTGCGGCGGGATGCTTTCCGCCATGGTCGGCGTCAGTCGCATCTGCGCAAGCTCGGGATGCTCGCTCTTCTCCATGGACAGGGGGTAAAACCGGTAGAGAATCCCATCCTGCTCCAGCGTGGCGGTGCAGCGGCTTTCCGCCGGTGCCGGCCTGGCATCCGGAAATATCTTGACCAGGACATCGTAGCCTGCCTCGCAGGCCAGATCGACGGCCTTGCCCTTTGTCACGGAAAGAAGGTGCTGCTGCAGGGGGGCGTTGACAACGTGCGCATCGTACCCGTTGCGGAACATCGTCTTGCAGATCATTGCGGCTTCTTTCAAAGCATCAATCATGGATGGCTCTCTCCTTGGAGCATGTTCTTGTTTGTCCATCTCAAGTATGCACTGCCACTAGGAAAAAGGCAAGGCCGGCGCTCTTCCCAACCTTTCAGGATCCTGATTTTTCGACTCAATTCCGGCCCTGCGGCACCCAGCTCGTTCTTTTTCCGCAGAATAGTCGTGCAGAAAAAACGAAATATGACTTATGAACCCGCACAGCGCCTGACAGCTTCCTATCGCACGAGCGCAAAAGAGCCCCGGATTGCTCCGGGGCTCGTGAAATTCAGGCATATGCATGCCCGAATGTGACTGTGTCCTGCAGACTACATCTTGTCGCCGTCGGAATGACCGACATCAAACTTGACGGAAAGAGCGATCTTCCACAGCAGGGACAGGACCAGGGCGCCAACGGCATACACGCCGATGGTGACGCAGATCTCGCGAATCGTGGGGACAAACAGAGTCACAGACTCGAACATGTTGGGGGTGAAACCGCCGATCAGAAGGCCGAGGCCCTTGTCGATCCAGGAAGCCAGAACCAGCATGCCCAGAGCGTAGGGCATATACTTGCCGGAACGGGTCTGCGGGGGAATGAGGATGGCCAGGCAGCCGATGACGCAGAGCACGGCCAGCCACATGCAGGGAGTCACCCAGGAAGTCACGCCGTGGAAGCCGCTGAACAGGAAGACCAGCGGGTCGGCATGACCGGGAATGCCGCTGTAGAACGCCGTGAAACATTCGAGAATGTAGAAGAAGACGTTCAGGCACATGGCGTAGGTGATGATTGTGGCGAGAGTGTGGATGGCTTCCTTGCCGGGGTTGAAGCCGGTCAGCCTGCGCACCAGAAGGACGAGCAGGAGAAGGATGGCGGGACCGGAGCAGAAAGCCGAGGCCAGGAATCGGGCGGCCATGATGGCGGTCAGCCAGTAATGACGTCCGGGAACGCCGGCGTACAGGAAGGCGGTGACGGTGTGGATGGAGAAAGCCCAGATGATGGACAGATAGGCCAGATACAGCACCCACTTGGGCGGGGTGGTCTCGTGGCGCTCGGCCTCGAGGGTCACCCAGCCGACAATGGCGTTGATGGTCAGGTAGCCGATGAGCACGATCATGTCATAGAACATGACCGAATTCGGCGTGGGATGGAGCATGACGTTCATCATGCGCTGGGGCTGGCCCAGGTCGACAACGATGAACAGGCAGCACATGATGACCGCGGCGATGGCCATGAACTCGCCGAAGATGATCATGATCTTGAACTTTTTGTAGTGATGGAAGTAGGCGGGCAGAACCAGCATGACGGCCGAGGCGGCGACACCGACCAGATAGGTGAACTGGGAGATGTAGAGGCCCCACGAAACGTCACGGCTCATGCCGGTCACACCAAGGCCCTCGAACAACTGGGTCAGGTAGACAATGCCGCAGACTGCTATGACTCCGACAAGGAAGAGCAGCCACATGTAATAACGCTTCGATCCTTCGAGAAGTTTTTCAACCATGGCGTTTCTCCCTAGACAATGTAGTAAACACCGGGCTGCGTGCCCAGGTTGGGCTTGCGGCGAATGCTGTAGTTCTCCGCGAGCGCCTTGCGGACCGGCGATTCGGGATCATCAAGATCGCCGAATACGATCCTGCCCTCGGAGGCCTCGACACAGGCGGGCATGAGGCCCTTGGCCAGGCGCTCCACGCAGAAGGTGCATTTTTCGACAACGCCCTTCATGCGGGTGGGATACTCGGGATTCTTCACCGGGTCGCTGAGGTAGGGACGGGGGTCCACAAAGTTGAAGGAACGAGCGCCGTAGGGGCAGCCGGCCATGCAGAAACGGCAGCCGATGCAGCGGTGGTAGTCCATGGTCACGACGCCGTTGGGCAGCTTGTAGGTCGCCGAGGTGGGGCACACGCGGACACAGGGCGGATTCGTGCAGTGGTTGCACAGCAGCGGGAACGGACGCTCCAGCACACGGTGGCTCAGATGCTCGTTCATGTCATCCGGGAAGGTGTGCTCGTAGCTGTCGGTCCAGATCCACTTGATTTCCTGCTTCTCGTGGCCGTCACTCTTGACGCGGATGTCCGGCACGTTGTGAGCGGCATGGCAGGCATCGATAATGGCCTGGTAATCGCTGGCGGTGCGGAACAGTCTGGTATCGATAACCATGGCCCAGCGCTTGGCCTTCAGGCCCTTGGGCGCATGTTCATAGGAGCCAGGGGAGACCATGGCCTGAGCCGGAGTGCTGAGGACTCCGCTTGTCAGGGCAAAAACCGACAGACCCGCCACCTTGAGAAAAGATCTTCTGTTCTTGTTCATAGTTATTTGCTCCCCTTGGGAAGGATGTGGCAGGTCCAGCAATAGGGATCAACATTGTTGGTCAGATGACACTTGTCGCAGAACTCTTCGTAGTTGTTATGGCACTTCAGGCAGGTGTTCTGGAGGCTGATGTCCCACTTGGTTCCGTTGGAGGAAACATACTGCCTGTTGTCGTCACGCAGCGCCTGGTCGCGCCACTCGTTGAGCAGCTGCATGTGCTCGGCGCGCATGAATGCGGCGCTTTCCACACACTGTTCGGATTTGTTGGCGGGCATGAGAACTTCGGGCTTCTTGTAGTCGCCGCCGAAGTTCGCCCAGAAGGGGGCCGTGCAGATCACAAGAAATACAACAATGCCCGCTATGACAGCTTTGGAGTTATACAACATCTGCTATTCCCCCTCGTCTTCTTCATCCAGGTGGGGCAGATCTTCCTGGCGGAGGTTGACGGTACGCTTGTGCTCACCCTTGCAGATGAGTGCATTGGCGACAAGTTCCGTAAGACCGCTGATGGTTACGCCCGGAGCCCAGTAATTGGCGAGCGGAGGAAGTGTGGCGCGGTCGATGGCGCACACACAGCACATGCGGTTGACGCCGTATTTCTGCTGGACATAGCGCAGCGCATTGCCGCGCGGCATGCCGGAACGCATGCGCAGCTCCATGATTTCTTCCGTGTTCAGACCGGAACCGGCGCCGCAGCAGAAGGTCTGCTCGCGGATCGTGTTCTCGGGCATTTCGTAGAAATTGTTCACCACGTGCTTGAGCACATAGCGGGGCTCGTCCAGAAGGCCCATGCCGCGGGCGGGATTGCACGAGTCATGCCAGGTGCAGATCAGGTCGTCGTTGCGGCTGGGGTCAAGGTTGAGCTTGTTGTGGCGGATGAGGTCGGCCTCGAATTCGGCGATGTGCACCATCTTCGTGGAGGCGGCATTCTCGAACACCGTGCCGGTGATCGGAGACTTCGGAGTGACCATGCCGCGGGGCGTGGGGCCGTTGTAGGTGTCCATGTACTGGTTGATGACGCGCCACATGTGGCCGCACTCGCCGCCCAGAATCCACTTGCAGCCCAGACGCTCGGCTTCCTCGTACATCTTGGCGTTCAGCTTCTTGGCCATGTTGAAGGACACGAAGGAACCGAAGTTGCCGCCTTCAGACGCATAGGTGGACAGGGTGTAGTCCAGATCCAGTTCGTTGAAGAGGATCAGGTAGCCCATGAAGGTGTAGATGCCGGGGTCGGCGAACACGTCGCCGGAAGGACAGATGAAGAGGATTTCGTGACCCTTCTCGTTGAAGGGGGTCTTGGGACGCACACCCACGATATCCTCGCAGTCATCGGCCAGCATTTCCACGATTTCCACGTAGGAATGCGGCTTGATACCGAGGTGGTTGCCGGTGAAGCTGCAGTTTTTGGCCGGATCCATGATCCAGTGCAGGCCCAGGCCGACTTCGTGCAGCATTTCGCGCACGATGGCGGTGATTTCGGCGGTGTCGATGCCGTAGGGGCAGAACAGGGAGCAGCGGCGGCATTCGGTGCACTGATAGGCGTAGTAGAAGAGTTCCTTCACCACGTTCTTGTCCCAGGAACGGGCGCCAATCTTCTTGCCGAGGATCTTGCCAAGCATGCTGTAGTCGCGGCGGTACAGGGAGCGAAGCAGTTCGGCCCTGAGCACGGGCATGTTCTTCGGATCATTGGTGCCCAGGAAGAACTGGCACTTGTCCGCACACGCGCCGCAGCGCACACAGATATCCATGAACAGCTTGAGGGAGCGGTGCTTCTTCAGGCGTTCCTCAAAGGCGTCGCAAAGGATCTTTTCCCAGTTCTCAGGCAGATTCCAGTCTTCAGCCGCGGGATCCCATTCATGAGGACGCGGCATGTGCAGCGCCTCCATGGTTTCGACCTTGGCAGGATAGCAGTAGTTACCGGGAGCAAACACCGGCTTGGTCTCCAGCCAGGCCTCGGAGGGCAGTTCCGGCCTGCTGGCGACAAGTTCTTGTGGGGTAGGTAATTTTGCCATAGGAAGGACTCCTTACTCGCCTGACTTCTGTTCTTTTTTGGCTTCCAGCGGCTTATCCAGGGGCAGGCCTGCACCAGCCATGGCCTCGCGGTAGAGATCCTCGTATTCGGGATATGTCAGGAAGTCCTTGGGCGGGTTCCACGGGTTCACGTGACGCACGCGGCGCGTGTTGCAGGGCAGGTTTCTGGTGGGGCTGAAGAAGACACCGGCCATGTGGGTCAGCTTGGAGAAGGGGAAGTAGATGAGCAGCGAGCTGACCAGGGCGACATGGATGAAGAAGATCGGATCGATGCCGTCAGAAGAGATGGGGGAGAAGTGCACCAGGCCCATGATGAAAGCCTTGACCTGGGTGATGTCGGTCTTGCAGACGTAGCGCATCAGGATGCCGGAAATGGCGATGCCCAGGATGAGGAACAGGGGCAGGTAGTCCTGCATCAGAGAGATGTAGCGCACGCGGGGATTGACCAGGCGGCGTCCAAGCAGGAAGAGGACGCCCACAACCAGGAAGACACCGGTCAGGTACAGGCGGGGAGCGCCAATCTGCAGAATGCCGTCGATCATCTCGACAAAGGAAATACAGCCCGGCACCGGGTCAACGAAGAACCGGAAGTGGCGGAAGAAGACGATGAAGAAACAGTAATGGAAGATCAGGGCGAAGAGCCACAGCCATTTCGACGAATAGTAGATGATTCTGGGGCCGCCGTTGATCGGGTCGTCCGTCTTGATTTCCGCGTTCACGTTGCGGAACAGGGAGCGGAACAGAAAGACTTCAAGAAACATGCGCTTCACGACGCCAAAGGTCGTGTCGGGACAGTCCAGCTTGGCCTGTTTGATGAAGTCCAGGGATTTTTCCTGGCCGCCCGTGGTGGGGATGGCAAAGGGCACGGGAGATTTGGCCCAGTAAACCATACGCCAGACGACGCCGCCGAGAAATACCAGTATCGCCACATAGGGCAGGAACACTCCAAAGAGCCCCCCAAGTCCTATGGCTGCACCCAGCCAGGCGATGATTGTGATAGCAACCACAACCAGTAAAGCGTTTAACATTCCCTACCTCTCTTACGATAGTGTTAGCTTTGACCCTCGGTAGAAGACAGAGGGGCGCCTTCCACCCGCTGCGCCCAGCGAACAAGCTGGGCGTGCTGGTTCTTTATCTCGTTGATTCTGTTTTCAGCAACAACTTCCCGAGATTTTGTGTACATATCAAATCCCAGCAGAACAATTGTGTCCAGTCTGGATTCTGCCTCAAGATAGTCCTTGAGCTTGCCGGCCTGCTGCATGGCGGGCATCACATGCTTGCGCAGCAGAGGCTTGAGCAGATAGAAGACAAGCATGGCCTGGCTGGGCAGAAAATTCTGCACGGCCCTGAGATGGATGAAACGGTCTATGGCCTGGCGCACTTCGGCGGGCTTCTTGTCCCAGCCCGAAACGGCCTCGTAGACAATGGTTGCGGCCTCGCGCGTCATGTCGGCGACGGGATTGGTGAACGGGTCCTTGACAGACCTCAGAAAGCCTGTTGTCTGCAGAGGATAGGTGGCGAAGATGGCATTGACCCACTCCTCGAGAACTGTATCCCGCACGCTGAAGAAAAATTCTGTGGACTGCATGAGCGTCCCACCTCCTGGCCATGGCGAATAGCTATAAACCAAAGTATTCTACAGAGAAAAATTTACTGGGTCAATATTGTGAATATTCCTTATTTTTCTGTAAAAGCGAAAATTTGGCAACAGAGTAAAATACTCGTAAAAACCATCCGCCATGGAAAGCATTTTTCGCATTATGACCATCATGACACAGTGTCGGCTGTCGTCGGCAAGAGTATCTGAAAAAAATTTTGCTCCGAAAAATGACGTTCCCCCTCAAACAAATGAACCGTCAGAACACCCGGTCAGGAACTGACCGGATGCCTGACGGCAAAAAATACGAGCCTCGGCACTCGGCTCCTTCGACTCTATTTTCCAGGCCGCGGAGTGAATCCGCCTGTCTCCTCGCAGGACTCCGACCCGCCGTAGCAGGCCTGGGAAATGGACGTATCCACGGGAATTGTGGGGTCTCCGCCTGTCCCGGCCGGCGTTCTTGCCGCACTGGGCCTTGTTTTCTGCGGCTGACTCAGGTGGGAGGGAAGACCTCGGTACTCGATGAAGGGAATCACCGGTCCGGCCTCCATGAAGAGATGGGCCTTGTTGCGCAGAAGCTTGAGCTGAAGCGAGATAGGTCCGTACCCAGTCATCCCCTTTCTGGAGGACATGTCCTCGGCGTTCGCCGTCGTCATGGCCTCGTGCATGCTGGCACCCTGAGCCAGCAGCTCGCCCATGCGGGCAATGCGGGCGACATCCATGTCATTCTCGGCAACAGGATAGAAGGCTGTGTCGATCTTGCCGGAAAGCCTTTCCACCGCCTGGCGGCAGGCCGGGCACGAAGGGGAGAAGAAAACTCGCACCGTTGCCTCGTCCTCGTTGTCAGACAGACAGTACAGCGGGATCTGCGACTTCAGCACCACGCCGACGTTGCAGAGGAAGAAGAAGGCCCAGACAAGGACGAGAATCTGGCGGGGCCTTGCCTGCCTGTTCCAGCTGCTCTCTCTGGCCCCTCTGCGGAAGCACAGCAGCACCGACAGCAGGAAAAGCGCCACAATGAGACAGTTGAAGCACGGGGCCGTGACAAGCATCAGCGCAAGCAGGCACGTGTCTCCCAGCAGACCAAGCCAGGCCATCATGTAGCCTGCCTGAGCCCTTCCCAGCAGGGCCAGAGCCGCCAGCACGGCAAAGGCGGCCATGCCCAGAAACCACATGGAGATGCCGGCAACCGTGAAATCGCTGTACAGCGCGCAGCCGGCAGTGAAGCAGATCTCCGGGCCGCCGCCCAGCGATGCCCATAGACAGAACAGGAGACCGAGCACACAGACGCACGCCGTGCCCGGCATGGCATTGTAGGATCGCTGCATATCTTGCTTGCGGCTCTGTCCCGTCCTCTGTCAGGAGGAGACGGACAGAGGACGTCACAACCTCCATCTCATTGCTTTCCGTCCGCAGCGTCCGGCAGCATGGGTGCCGGTGCCGACGGAGCGGATATGCGCCGATCTATATAGGACTTGCACACTCAAGGCAATTGGCGGGCGACTGCCCGGCCGCCCGCTCAGTCTTCAGCGCCGTCAGGATGCGGCACGATGTAGAACGCCTTGCCGTCCCGGTCGGTCTCGACAAGAACTCCTTCGGACACAAGTCTGCGCACGATTTCCGCCGTTTCCTCGATGCCGCTGTCCAGCCCCTCGGCTATGCCCTCCAGCGTGCTCGGGTGTCGCTCGACAAGACCGGCCACGTCATCGGGGCCTATTTTGTTTCTGCTGTGCGTCTCTTCGGCGCGGCCGAAGAAAGGCGCGATAATCTCGACCCTGCCGGGCAGCCGGGCGGCAATCCTTTCGAGACCGCGCCTGCCGACCGCGCCGACGTGCTTTTCCGCCGGAGGCCGCACCACCGTGTTGAGCTGCGTGCACTCGATATTGTCCAGCCTCGCCACGGCCTTCGCGATGGCCTCGATATCCTGCGGCCGGTCGTTGATGCCGGCGGCAAGCAGCACCTCGAGCCAGATTCTTCCTCTGAATTCTCGGCAGAATGTCTGCAGTCCGCCAAAAATCTTCTCCACGTCCAGGCCTGGCGCGAGTCTGTTGACCGCCTCTGCCGAATCGGGCAGCACAGCGTCCAGTGACGGGCTGACAATGTCCGCTCCGGCCAGTCCGGCGCGAACTTCCGGCATCCAGAGCAGCGAGGAATTGGTGAAGACCACCACCGGCACATCTGTCATGGCCTTGATGCCGCTTATTATTTCACCGAGACGGCTGTTGAGGGTCGGCTCTCCGGAGCCGGCGAAGCTGATGGCATCGGGTCTGTCCTCGGCAAGCTTGCGGGCGAGTTCGTCCAGCACATCCTCCGCGGGCACGTATTCCCGCACCTCTGTCGTGTGTCTGGTCGTCCGGCCCAGCAGGCAGTAGACGCAGTCATAGCTGCACGTCTTGAAGGGGATGACATCAACGCCGAGCGAGCGGCCGAGACGCCGGGACAGAACCGGTCCGTAGATGTATTTGTAGCGCTGCATGCTGAAGCCTCCGAAAACGGTCCATAACTAGTTTTTTATGCGCTTTCTGACAAGTTTGTGGTCACAGAACGGGGCCTGGCCGGAGAATGGACGCATCCGGAACGGGCGGATGGAAAATGGAAGGCCCGCCGCAAGGGCGCCCGGAAGGGCGAGCCTCGGCAGCGGGCCGAAAGACATCGAAAAAGGGCGGCAGCTCGCGCTGCCGCCCCGGATATTGCTATTTAGAAGTCACGATCTATTGGGCAGGGCCGGAAGCGGCATGCTGCATCTTGATCTCGACCTTCTCGGTGAGGCCTTCGTAGTAGGCGCGCAGGATGTCGAGGACTTCGTCACGGCCGAAGTGAGCCGGAATTTCCTTGCCTTCGGACAGGAACTTGCGCAGCTTGGTGCCGGACAGGATGACGCGGTCTTCCTTGCCGTGGGGGCAGGTCCTCATGGAGGCCATGCCGTCGCACTTGGTGCAGTAGAAGGTCCAGTCGATCTTCAGAGGCTCGCAGAGCAGACGCTTGCCTTCTTCAGCGGGCTGAGGAATCTTGTCGAAGATTTCCTGAGCTTCGAACATGCCGTAGAAGTCGCCCACACCGGCGTGGTCGCGGCCGACGATCTGACGGTTGATGCCGTAGTTCTGGCGGAAGGTGGCGTGCAGCAGGGCTTCACGGGGACCGGCGTAGCGCATGTCCAGAGGATAGCCGGCCTGGATCACGTTCTCGGGCACAAAGTACTTGTCAACCAGGGTGTTGATGCACTTGATGCGGACTTCGGCCGGGATGTCGCCAGGCTTCAGGTTGCCGACCAGAGAGTGGATGACAACGCCGTCGCACACTTCGACAGCCAGCTTGGCCAGGTACTCATGAGAGCGGTGCATGGGGTTGCGCAGCTGCAGGGCAGCAACGTTCTTCCAGCCGCGGGCGTCCATCTGCTCGCGCAGCTGGGCGGGGCTCATGTAGGTGCCAGCAAACTTGGTGGGGAATTCGCCCTGGGACAGGACTTTCACCTTGCCAGCCAGGTTGAAGGGCTTCTGGGCGAGAACCATCTTCACGCCGGGATGATCGGTGGGAGCCACGTCCCAGAACTTCTCGGAGTCTTCGCCATGGCCCTTGAAGACCAGCTCGCATTCCTTTTTCTTGGCGGCTTCGTCCATCTCGTAGACTTCGTCCACCTTCAGGGTGGCAAGCAGTTCGCCATTGCGAACGAGAGCCACTTCCTGACCGGCCTTCAGCTCGGCAGCGTCTTCAGCGGAGATGTCCAGGGTGACGGGCACGGGCCAGAAGGTGCCGTCGGCGAGGGTCATTTTCTCAATGACGCTCTCCCAGTCGGCTTTGCCCATGAAGCCATCCAGCGGAGAGAAGCCGCCGATGCCCATCATGATGAGGTCGCCCTTAGCGCGGGAAGAGATTTCGATTTTCTTCAGGCCTTCAGCTTTCTTGATTTCATCCGCGAGGGCCTGGCCTTCGAGGAGAGCACACACGAGACCTTTCCCGCCATGCGGGGGGACAAGCTTGGACATAACCATTCCTCCATAAGTTTGTTAACACAGCTTGCGCCGTGATTGACTGGAATGACACATCTTGTGAAATTTAGGACGAAATGTCAACTAGGTTGGAAAAGAAAAACTCGCTCTTCCTTTCCAAAATCAGCCTGATGTACTGTATAATCAATGTATTAGACTTGTGAAAATCTTGCTTTTCTATTCGTGAATTCCGTGCCGTGCGGCGGATTTGTCCGCCAGGCCCCATTTTCACATTTGCGAAATATTTCGCATATAAGATCCCGCAAACAGAAATCTTTTCTGTTCCTGCTCCCATCCCGGCCATGTCGCGGGGCAGTTTTCAGGCGAAATTCACAATTGCAGCTGTAGCTGTCAGCGCCTCTTCGAGAATGTCTGCCGGCTTGTTCCCGCCCCCCGGATAAAGCAGCGCGGCGTCCGGGAACCGGGCGCCGCGCTTTCACTGTTGCGGATTCGGGGGCGCGGACAGGCGGTCAGAACGCCGGTCCGATTCGCCGCAGTCTAGAAGGGAACCTCATCCATGGCCGCCTCGGACGGGAACGGAGAGCCCAGATCCTCTTCCTTGTTGGCCGCGAAGTTCTGCTGGGGCTTGGGAGCGGGACGGTTCTGCGGTGCGGCATGCTGATTCTGCTGATTCCACCCGCCTCTGGACGCATTGCCGCCGCGCGGGGCGGAGGCGTAGCCGCCCTCCTCGCTGCGGGGGCCGTCGGAGTTGCTGCGGCGGTCCAGGAACTGCACGCGCTGGGCCTTGATCTCGGTGGTGTAGCGATCCTGTCCCTGCTGATCCTGCCACTTGCGGGTCTGCAGAGAGCCTTCCACAAAGACAAGGCTGCCCTTGGAAAGATAATTGGAGCAGTTCTCGGCCTGCTTCTGGAACACCGTCACGCGGTGCCATTCCGTACGTTCCTGACGCACACCCTCCCTGTCGATGTAAGATTCGTCGGTGGCAATATTGAGGGAGGTAACAGGGGTGCCGTTCTGAGTATATCTGAGTTCCGGATCACGGCCCAGTCTGCCGATGATCATGACTTTATTCAGCATAATAAAATAGTCTCCTGAATTAATTCGTAGAATCGCTCGTAGTATCTTCTGGTAATGCGGTTATTTTTCCTGCCATTCGGTCTGTACGCGCATGATGACTTCCTTGATGTTCGGCAGTTCCTCCTGAGGGCAGACGCCAATAAGCGGTGCGTCTGTATCTACGTTGTCATTTGGCTTGAAGTATGTGGCATAGATGACACCTTCGGGCCCCATATAATAGAGGGGCAGCTCGCGCTTCATCCTGCTCATGATGAAAAGTTCCTGGCCGTCGTGAATGACCACGCTGCCGAAGTCGGAGGCGCGGAGTTTGGCGGCCACTTCAGGTGTGAAATAGTATTTGGCGCGTTCGGGGGCGCGGAAGAGGAAAAGAGCCTGCTTCAGAATGATGCTCTCGACCTCCTCGCGGGTGAGGTGATGGCGGATGGTGACAAGCGGGCAGCCGCTCTCGACAAAGGCGTTCTCGTACTCGGTGTGCACCTTGTCGATGACACCCTTCTCGAAGGCATAGATGGGCTTGGGATTACGCTCGCGGGTCAGGGTGGCCAGCTTGGTCCCAGGCTTCTCCTTCCACTGCCCTTCAGGACCGTGCACTTCATCTCCCGGCTTGATGTTCTCAAAGGTCACCACGCCAGTGTGCGGAGCATACACCGTGATTTCCCGGTAGGGATTCTGTTTAATCTGTTCCAGTAGATTCGATACGTTAAGCATTGGGGGCACCTATGGCAAGGTCGTTGCGTTACCGGTAGTAAAGATTGCGTCCGCCTATGGTCTGCAGCGCCTGAATGAGATTGTTGCGCATCTCGCGTCTGTCCCAGATCGCCTGGATATGTCCGCGGGCAAGACCCTTGTAGCAGCGGTGGTACTTTGGTGCCACGTCCACGCCTGTGGTCGACTTGATGACGCCGGGACCGGCAAAGCCGATGTTCGAGGAGCGGATGGCGAACTGATAGGGCGAACAGCCGAGGAAGCTGGCCACGGGGCCGGCAAAGGAGTTCGTGTCGTAGCAGACCATGTACAGACCGCCGTTTTCGATGTACCGGCGCACGGCTATGGTGCAGCGAGGCATCTGAATGACGCCGTGCGTGCCTTCCTGAATGCGGATGCCCGCGGTGCCGTGCACATAGGCAAGGAAGGGATAGCGGTTCTTGGCGGCCCTCTGGGCGGATACAAAAAACTTGTAGCCCTCGGCGGCGCCGAAGGAGCCGCCGCGGAACGTGCCCATGAGCATGGCCACGACCAGCTTGGTTCCGTCAATGCGCGCCTCGAAGGTCATGCAGCCGCTCTTGCAGCCAGTCTTCTCCTGAGCGGCCTTCACGGCCTTGTCGAAGCCGGGATACTCAAGCGGATTGCCGGATTCGATCTCGCTGTTGAACTCCAGCACGGAATCCTTGTCGAAGACGTTGCGCACATACCACTCGGGCTCCATGGGGAAATGGTGCCCGCAGTTGCTGCACACGCCGGCGAATTCGGCGAACAGATCAGGTCCCCACAGGTCGGGGCAGCCGTACACGCTGGCATTGGGGCAGGTCACCGCCTGGTCGATCTTGTAGCGCGGAGACAGATAGTTCCACTTGTTGTGCTTGTGCTCGTCGGTCCAGGTGGACAGGCTCATGAGTTCAGAGCTCTTGTCCTCTTTCGACTTGACGCCGCCCTTGCCGAAAGGCTTGCCAATCCAGCCCTTGAAAACGTCCCATTCGTTGTCCAGCTGCTCGAGCAGGGAATGGATCTTGCGCTGATGCTTGCGGTAGAATTCGTACTTGAACTGCATCCAGGGCGTGGTCACCAGATCATCGACCCGGTGCATGGCCTTGGCCAGGAAGGGACGGTTGTCCACGGCCGCGTTCTTGGAGAGAGCCAGGAACTTGTCGCCGCGCATCTTGCACAGACGGCGCTTCTCGCTGCCGGACAGCGCCCAGCTGAGATACATTTCGTCCAGATTCACATCGGGCTTGTTGCGCCGGGCGGTGCGCATGCTCTTGAAGGGCGCAAGCTTGGCCGAAATGACAACTTCGTCCGTGGCGCGGACGACTTCCTGGCGCAGCTGGCGGAAGAAGTCAAAATGATAGGGGCGGGCGCCCAGCGGAGGCTCCTTGATAATCTTGTCGATATAGCCGAAGCGCAGGTTGTCCTCGGCCGTGATCTTCAGATTGAAGGCGCACCTTTCCACCAGCTCCTGGGGCGGACGCTCGCCGCCCTTGCAGCGTCCTTCGATGGCGGCCGCTCCCTCGGGAGAAATGACCGAATAGTAGCCGTTGGAGAGCATGAGCCTGCGGTCGGCAAGACCGATCGCTTCCGCGCCGCCGCTGCCGCCTTCGGAGATGACCGTGATCACCGGCACCTTGAGGCCCGCCATGCAGTAAATGTTGCGGGCAATCTGCTGGGCCGCGCCGGGATAGTCCTCGATGGGATAGGAGCCCGGGGTGAAGATGTAGGAATGAATTGGAATGCCCTCGGTCTCGGCCACGCGCATGAACTGCCTCGCCTTGGCATTGCCCCAGGGCTTGGCCGAACCGCCGTTGCGGTATTCGGCGCCGTGCCCCTTCTCCTGGCCTATGACCATGACGGACTGGGTGTAGCGCTTCTTGCCGCGGCGGCGGTTGATGACCGCTCTGGCCATGACAAAGCTGGGATCAAGACTGTATTCGTCCGCACCACCGACCTCGGTGAAGTTGTCGTAGACGTTCTCGAGAATGTCCCTGAGGCTGATGCGCTGGGGGTGGCGCACAATGCGCACCTTGTCCAGAGGAGTGATGGAAATGTCCAGGCGGGATTCGACCTCCTTGAAGAGATCTTCCAGCGCAACCACTTCCTCGTAGGGCTTTTCGATATTGTTGTGATTGATTCTGTCGGTGAATTCGTCGAGCTTCTGCTGCAGAAGGGCAACACTGTCGGCCTGCTTGCCGGCAAAGATGTCCTGAATGTATGTCAGCCTGTCGGTCAGGCTCTGGATGCGTTTTTGAAAGAGATTATCCATAGTCCTAGTCTGTCCTCGATAAAATCCGTAATCTTCGTTCCAGAAGCCGGCCTTTTGAGCCGGTCTGCTCCCAATACTAGAACTTCAAGATGCTGGAAGTCTTTTCCTTGAGGAAGGCAATGTTGTTCTGCATTGAATCTCCGGCGTTGTTGTGCCCGTACAGTACAAGCTCATCCAGAAATTCAAGGCCGCGCTTCTTGAGCTCCTCAAGGTTCGGCGCCCAGACTATGGCCAGAGCCAGGTTGGGGTCGAATTCCGTGGGGATGATGTACGCGGACTTGGGCACCTGAGTGTGCACGGAGAGCCAGGGATGCTCCTTCCAGCGCAGACGGTCGATGGTGCCGACCCAGGGGGTGAAGTTGTTTTCCGGAGATTCGGCAATGAGGCGGTATTCCAGGGCGACACCGTCAAAGCTGATATCTTCCTGGCTGTAGCCGAGAGGTTCGCCGAGGCCGGTGCGAATCTGCTCCTCGAGGAGATCGACCTGATCCCGGCCTTTGATGCGGGCGATGGACGCCGAGACGCCGTTCTCCACCTGGATGCGGGTATTGACCTCCATGAGGAAGGGTTCGCCCTTGCGGGTGACAATCCATTCCCATGTGCCGACATTGTCATAGCCCACTTCCCTGGCCATGGTCAGGGAGTACTGCACGATGTCCTGCAGCACCTTCTTCGAGTCGAAGGAATAGTCAATCACGCTCGGATCGAAGCCCGGAGCCACCTCGAGACGTTTCTGGCGGCCGGTGGACTGGATGGAGCAGTTGCGGGTGCCGAAATGGACGGGATTCTTGCCGGAGCGGTCGCTCACCACCTGCACTTCCAGGTGATTGAAGTCGGTGATGCGCTGCTCGATAAGCACGCCCTCGTCCTTGAACTGGCGGGCCGCATAGTTGCGGATGCGGCGGTAGACCGAGCGGAACTGATCAATGTCGTCCACTTCCTCGATGCCCATGCCGCCGCCGCCGGCCGAAGCCTTGACCAGGACCAGCGGATGCGCGACGCCCTGCTGCAGCTGGAAATCGAAGACGTCTTCGGCGATGTTCTCCGCCTCCATCTCGTCGTATATGGGCCTGTCGGAGCCGGGCACCGTGGGCACTCCCAGGCTGCGCGCCAGGCGTTTCGTGTTGATCTTGTCGCCGAGCTCCCGGATGATCTTCCAGGAGGGGCCGATGAATATCATCTTTCTGTCGCGCTTCGTGACGCGGCGGGCAAAGCGGAAGTCTTCGGCAAAGAAGCCGTAGCCGGGGTGTACGGCTGTGCAGCCCGCTACATCGGCGACCGCCATGAGCTCGTTGGCGTCATGGTAGGAGGCCACCTTGTACAGGCCATGGTCCCCGCCATATTTGCGGGCAAAAGATACGTGCGCGGATTCTTGATCTTCGGGGGTAAAAATGGCGGTGAAGGCAGTGCCGAGCTTGCGGCAGGCCTGCATGATGCGGATGGCGATCTCACCGCGGTTACCGACGAGGACTCTATGGTCTTTCAGAGATGTTGCAGTCTCCAAGTTCAGCCTCTCGAAATCGAAATGGGGACAAAGTGCCAGAGTGTTGGCTTCCTGTGGAATGGGTATTGTCAGCTAAAAATGCGATTATGTCCAGTCTCGAACAACTTCAGCCGGGCAGTCAGCGTACCGAATTGCTCGTATTAAGTTCTGTTTTCTATTTTAACCTTTGTTACGGACAGGTAGGCGGCAAAAACGCTGCGGACAGGAGGGAGCGGACGGTCGGAGAAGCTTCGCCGACACCGGCATCTGCCGGAACCAGAGCCCGGTCCGCTCCGTCATTCACCTGATTCCTTCGGGCATCCAGCTCCCAGGCTGTCTGCTCGCAACACAGGACATTCAGTGACAACAATTTGAAATAGTGTACGAACTCTGCACGAACGGTCCTGCCCTCTTTTCCTGTGAAGGTCAGCGCTCTCCCAAAAAAAACGCATGCAGAAAAAAATTGTCCTGATGTCTTTTTTCCACCGGCAGCCTGTCCCAGCGGCAATAAATTTCCCGGCATGCCCTGCGGCCGAGAGCCCGTCCCCGCTTTCGCCGGTTCCCCTGGCCGCGAGGCAGTGCGCATGGACGCCCATCCTTCCCGCTGCGCGAGTCTGCCCAGGCGCCGCATCCGCGCAGCGGACAGCCGGTGAAAGCCTCGGCCCTCCCTCTGCACGGGGCGCTTCTTCCCGGCGGACGGGCGGACAGCAAACTTTTTTTCAGCGCCGAATCGGCGGGCCGACGGGTGAAAGCGTGCGAACGGCTGAGATGCGGACCAAACAGTGACAGATATTTCAGCTGGTTGCGCCCGAGCACTCTGGCAAAGTCTCCCGTTCCGTTCCCATGTCATTGTTTTCTCTTCTGTTCGGCACAGATGACAAGGAGAAAAAAAATGTATAAAAGCTCCCCACACAAAATTTTTTTGTTCCCTGTCTATAAGGACTTACCACTATGATAAACGAAAAATTGCGCAATGTCGCGATCATCGCCCACGTTGACCACGGCAAGACCACTCTTGTGGACGCCCTGTTCAAGCAGAGCGGTGTGTTTCGCGCCGACCAGCAGGTCAACGAGCGCATCATGGATAATATGGATCTTGAGCGCGAGCGCGGCATCACCATCGCGGCCAAGAACTGCGCCATCTCCTGGAAGGATGTCAAAATCAACATTATTGACACCCCCGGCCACGCCGACTTCGGCGGCGAGGTGGAGCGCTCCCTGTCCATGGCCAGCGGCGCCATCCTGCTTGTGGATTCTTCCGAGGGCCCCCTTCCCCAGACCCGCTTCGTGCTCCGCAAGGCTCTCGAGGCGAGCCTGCCCGTTGTGGTCGTTATCAACAAGATTGACCGCAAGGACGCCCGCATCGAGGAAGTGCTCAACGATGTCTATGACCTGTTCATCGACCTCGGAGCCAACGACGAGCAGCTCGAGTTCCCTGTCCTCTATGCCATCGGCCGCGATGGCGTTGCCATGTACAATCCCGAAGACGAGCGCAAGGACCTCACTCCGCTCTTCGACACCATTCTGAACAAGATCCCCGGCCCGCAGTACGACCCCGACGAGCCCTTCCAGATGCTCGTGGCCGACCTCGACTACTCCGACTATCTGGGACGTCTGGCAGTTGGCCGCATCATGCACGGTTCGGTCTACAACAACGAGCCTCTTGCCTGCATCGGCGCCGACAACACGCCCCGCTCCCTGCGCGCCACCAAGCTGCAGGT
>JAUNSE010000001.1:0-11172 GCA_030539415.1 Desulfovibrionaceae bacterium | reverse complement strand
GTCTACCAGGGTGTCACTCTCAAGGAAGTCGACAGGGTCGATCCGGGCGACATCGTTGTTCTGGCCGGCATTGAGGACGTGACCATCGGCGACACCATCTGCACCCGCGAAAAGCCCGCCGCCCTGCCCCGCATCACCGTGGACGAGCCCACCGTGTCCATCCGCATCGGCATCAACACCTCTCCCCTGGCCGGCCATGAAGGCAAGCTTCTGCAGAGCCGCGTCATCCAGGATCGTCTGGAGAAGGAGACGCTGCGCAACGTGGCCATCCGCCTCGAGCCTTCCGAAGAGCACGACAGCTTTATCGTCAAGGGCCGCGGCGAATTCCAGATGGCGATTCTGGTGGAAACCATGCGCCGCGAAGGCTTCGAGCTGTCGGTCGGACGCCCCGAGGTCATTCTCAAGAAGACCGAGGACGGCAGAATTCTCGAGCCCATCGAACATCTGTATGTGGACTGCGACGAATCCTTCATGGGCGTGGTCACCGAGAAGATCAATCAGCGCAAGGGCAAGATGACCAACTGCCACAACTCCGGCACCGGCCGCGTGCGCCTGGAATTCTCCGTCCCCTCGCGCGGCCTGATCGGCTATCAGGACGAGTTCCTGACCGACACCAAGGGCACCGGCATCATGAATGCCTACCTTGAGGGCTACGAGGAATTCCGCGGCGAGTTCCCAAGCCGCTACACCGGCAGCATCTGCTCCGACAGGGCCGGCAATGCCGTTGCCTACGCGCTCTTCAACCTCGAGCCCCGCGGCGCTCTCTTTGTCGAGCCCGGCGATCCTGTCTACGAGGGCATGATCATCGGCGAACACAACAGGGACAACGACATCGATGTCAATCCCACCAAGGCAAAGAAGCTCACAAATCTGCGTGCGGCAGGCAAGGACGAAAACGTCATTCTGACGCCCGTCCGCAAGATGACGCTTGAGCGCGCCCTGCATTTTGTGCGCGCCGACGAGCTGGTGGAGGTGACGCCCAAGTCCATCCGCCTGCGCAAGGTTGTTCTGTCCGCCCAGAAGCGCTATCAGATGGCCGGCATGAAGCTCGGCAAGCGCACGATAGAGCGCTAGAGCATATCTGCCCGCGGCCTCTGCCGCAGCAAATTGACGCAAAGGGCCCGCGAAGCATCGCGGGCCCTTTTGCGTGTTCTGTGTTCAAGCAGCTACGGCTTCAGGTAGCAGTATCCTTCGTTCTGAAGCTTCACCAGTTCCGGTATGCCGGCCGGCACGACTGTGCAGCCCTCCCAGACCTGCTCGGGGCTGATCTCGAATTTTCTGAGCGCGTTGCTGCACAGGCGGATGGAAAGACCGTTTTCCATCAGCTGTCTGCCCCTGGCTTCAAGGTCGGCATTTTCGGGGCGCTTGGCAAAAAGATTGACCACCGGACCGTTGCCAAGCATGACAAGGCTGGCCGCACTGCCGCCAGGTGTTTCGTCAAGAAAGGCCATGTAGTTGGCAACATTGTCAAAAGCGAGGTTCAGACGCTTCGGATCATTGAGATCCACGTGAAAGACCACATTGAAGTTCATAGCGCAAACTCCGGAGAAACTGGCTGATGGCAGACAAGGCGGCATGCCCGCTTCACCGCGCGAAGGAGAGGCCGCACCGGGTATATACGCACAAGCCCGCTCCCTGTCACGCCCGGAGCGGAATCAAACAGTCGGAATGCCCGGGACTCCGCGGCTATTTTCCGCGCTTCGCGCTCACATCCTGACGCGGCGGCCTGCCGAACTGGCGCTTGTATTCGCGGCTGAACTGCGAGCTGCTCTCGTAGCCAACCTCCAGTGCCGCCATGCTGGCATCAAACCCCTCGGTCAGCATGAGACGCTCGGCTTCATAGAGGCGCAGGCTTTTCTGAAACTGCAGAGGACTCATGCTGGTCATCTCGCGAAAGCGGCGATGGAATGTGGACGGTGCCATGCGGGCATCCTGCGCCAGCTTCTCGATGCTCAATGGCTGCCTGAAGTTGTCTCTCAGCCAGGTGATGGCCCCGGCGATCTGAAGATCCATCGAGCCGGCCATGCAGTAGCTGTTCAGGCAGTCTCCCTGCGCGCCGCACAGCAGATAGAAATGTATCTCGCGCACGATCATGGGCGCCAGAGTTCGGACATGGGCCGGATTCTCCAGCAGCTTCATCAGACGCAGAAAGGCGTCCAGCAGATCCTCGCCGAGGCTGTCGACCACAACGGCCGGGGCGCTTTCGCAATTCGCCCGGGCAAGGGAGGGATTTTCGGTCAGCAGGCCGGTGATGACCGACCTGTCCAGAGGAATGGAGAGCGAAATGAAGGGCTGGTCCGAACTGGCCTCGCCAACGGAGTAGATGCCCGGCATTTCGCTCCCGATAACCATGCACTCTCCGGCGCTGTAATTGTATTCCTGTCCGCCGACCATGGAGCGCTTCGAGCCCTGGGCAATGACAGCAATCATGGGCTTGTAGAAGCAGGTGATGCCGGGACTCGCGCTGTCATATCTCGTCAGCATGAGACCTTTCACGGCCGTCTCGGTCCGCATCTCCCTGGGCAGGAGCCTGAGCGCTCTGTCCCGCAGGAGTTCAAGTCCGTTTTTGAAGGAAGTATTCGGGAGCATATATCCATCTCCTGATGCACATTTTGACTGGACATACCTCAATTTTCACTGCCCCGCAATTAAGAACCCGGCCATTCTCTTGTCCGAATCTCCATCGTGCGCAGTTTTTTTATCAAATCCCCTCATCTGCAATAATTTTAGACAATTATACATTTTAGGTTTTTGATTTAAAAATTTTCTGCACACACAAACGGAATTTTTCAAGTTTACAAATTCAACTCATATTCATTACTAAGCAATTGAGACGCAACAGTTGCTACTGCAAATTTATTCAGGTAAGAAAAAAACGTCAGCCGGCACAGCCGTCCGGCTCCTGCAGTAAGAGTAGGCCCGTGCGGCCATCCGTCTGACTCCGGAGTCACGCGGGTTTCAGACAGTTCAAGAGGGCAAGTCAAGCATGCACAAAATTGGTTATCACAGGAAGGGGTACGCCCCCGGAAGTCCCGGGCGCAGGGGCAGCTTATCCGAGGGCGCAGGACCTCTGCGCGTGCTCGCGCTGCTCCTTGTCCTTGCTCTGTCCGCCGGCTGCGGCCTGATTTTTGACGGCAACTACCAGGAGGCCAGGCAGGAGGAGTCCATGGACAAGGAGTCCGCTCCGCAGAATCCCCTTGCCTACAGCGTCAGGTTCGTGGTCATCACGAGCGACGGCGCGCAGGCCACGGCATCGGCCGACACAAATCCCGCGGCCAATGCCAGGGACCGCGCGGCTGACGCCGCCGGAGCGGGCAGCAGGGATGCGGACGAACCCGCACCTGACGGAACCGCTGACGGGGCCGCAGCAAAGCCGGCCCCCAGGGCCGGCTCGGCCGAATTCTTCGTGGACAGAATGCGTGCTCTCAGCAAGCTTGTCGCTCTGAAGGACGAACTGCCCGACGGAGAACTCGGACTCGAGCTGAGGGCCCGCAAGGACGTCGAGACCGCAATCCGGCTCATGGGCTCCGAAGGCTATTACGACGGCACCGCCGACATGACCATGGAGGGCGCCGACACGGGCAAGGCGACCGTCACCATCACACTCAGGCCAGGTCCCCTCTATGTTGTCGGCGACATAACGGTCAACTATCTGCCTGATCTGCTGCTTCCCGAACGGCTGCCGGACACATCCGAGCGTATTTTCCCCCGCACCACGCTGCCCGGCGTCACCATCGGAGAGCCCGTCACTGCCGAGACCATGCTCAAAAGCGTGAACTCCATCCCCGACACGCTGCAGAGAAACAGCTTCCCGGAGGCCAGAATAAAGGAAGCCTACTTCTACCTGGACAGAGAGAAGCGCACGCTCAACGCCATCATCGATGTCGAGCCTGGCAGGCCTGCCACCATCGGCGTGCCTGTCTTCACCGGCAACACCACGGTCAAGTCCGACTATCTTGAGAAGCTCCTGAACTGGGAGCCCGGCGTCACGCTCTGGAACCAGGAGGAAATCGATCAGTGCGTTTCCAGGCTGCGCGGCACGGGCCTCTTCCGCAAGGTGGCCGCCGCCAGAGCCTCAGGACGCGTCGCGGGCGCCCCCGACCGGCAGGATGTCGCCGTGAGCCTCGAGGAGGCCGAACACAGAAGCCTCGGTGTCGGACTGCAGTACGCCACCGACACCGGCTTCGGCGTCGCCGGCGAATGGGAGCACAGAAACCTCTTCGGACGGGGCGAGAAGCTCAACGTGCAGGTCCCCTACTCCCTGACCGAAAAGGGCGTTAAGGCTGACTTCACCAAGCCCCTCTTTTATTCCGACAGAAACACCCTGCACATCTGGGGCGAGGCGCTCTCCGAGACCACCGACGCCTACGAGCGCCAGGGCACCAAGCTCAACGCCAGCATCAAACGCAGCTGGTCAAAGTACTTCACCACCGAAACCGGCCCGTTCGCCGATATCGGCTCCCTTGAAAACAACGCCCTGGACAAGCAGAACTACACTGTGTACGGCCTGGCGCTCAAGGGCACGCTGGACACCCGCGACAACGAGATGCATCCCACGACCGGCACTGTGACGGAGCTGTCCGTCCAGCCCATGACCGGCGAATACAACGGCAGCTTCAACGCGGTCGGCACGGAACTGCATGTCTCCGGCTACTGGGCGCCCTTCAGCAGGGACGACGGCAGCCGCGACGATGCCTTCGTGCTGGCGGCGCGCATCGGGCTCGGCGCCATCAGCGGCGCCTCGCTGGGCAATCTGCCGTCCACATACCGCTACTACATGGGCGGCGTCAGCACGGTCCGCGGCTTTGCGTACCAGCAGATAGGCCCAATGGATGCCAGCGGGGATCCCGTTGGCGGCCGCTCGTATCAGAACATCAATCTTGAGAGCCGCTTCAAGGTCACCGACGACCTCGGCTTTGTGGTCTTCCTCGACGGCGGCCAGCTGTACAAGGACGAATATCCGCAGTTCGAGACAGACATGGACTGGGGCGCGGGCGCGGGCATACGCTATTTCACGCCTATCGGCCCCCTCCGCTTCGATGTCGGCATTCCGCTCAAGGATGTTGACCCGCCCCTCCAGGTATATATCAGCATAGGACAGGCATTCTGATGGCAAATACAGAAGACAACGGAAAGAACAACGCCCCCGTTCAGTCCGGCGGTTCCGCTCCCGGCTCTGTCAGGACCGAACTGGAAAAGGCCCGCGACGACATCAGAAAAGGAGCTTCCGAAGAAGCCCGCAAGGGCGTGACATCGCTCGTCAACAAGGGGCTTGCCCAGACCGGACTCGGCATCTCCGTCGACAAGCTGCCCGCAGACAGGGAGGAGCTCAAGGCCGAAGTCCGCAAGCAGGCCGAAAAGGGCGCGACAAATCTGCTCAACAAGGGACTTGCCCAGACCGGACTCGGCATCTCCGTCGACAAGATCCCGACAAGCCAGGAAGAGCTCAAGGCCGAGGCCAGAAAGCAGGCCGAAAAGGGCGCGGCAACTCTGCTCAACAAGGGCCTCGCCCAGACCGGGCTCGGCATCTCCGTCGACAAGATCCCGACAAGCCAGGAAGAGCTCAAGGCCGAGGCCAGAAAGCAGGCCGCAAAGGGCGCGGCAACTCTGCTCAACAAGGGCCTCGCCCAGACCGGACTCGGCATCTCCGTCGACAAGATCCCCGCGAACAGGGAGGAGCTTGCCGCCGCGGCGACAAAGGCCGCCATGCCGCTGCTCAAGAAGCTGCGCTACAAGCTGCTGCGCACTGTCTGCGGGATTTTCGGCATACATCCGCCTCTGCCCAGCCAGAATGCGCTGTCGCGCCTCGCCGGCGCACAGGCGGTGCAGGAGATGAAGAATTCATTTCTCAAGCGTCTCTGGGGCATACTGCGCTCCAGACTGCCAGGCGGAGCCGGTCCCCAGGCCGACCTCAGAACCGAACTCGCTCAGCTCTGGCGCGAGACAAGGGACTCGGCAAAGGACAAGGCGGAGAATCTCAAGACATCGCTCTGGAAGCGTGTCGCCCGCGTGGCAAGCATCCTTGTCTGCGGTCCCGTGCTGGTGGTCCTGCTCGTTCTCGGCGCGGCCTTCGGTTTTCTCCAGACAAATTTTGGTCAGAATTTCCTTCAGGAAAAGCTCAATGCCGTCCTCGAGCCGTCCGGCATTGTCATCAGCGATCTTGGCGGCATGATTCCCATCTCCACCCGGGCCAGCATCACCATGAAGGATGCGGACGGCACATGGCTCGAGGCCAGAAACTGCCTGGTGGCTCTGGACTTCGGCGACATCCCCAATGCCCTCGGGCTTACCGTCAGGGCCGAATCCGGACATCTGTGGCGCATTCCGGCCAAATCTGGAGATGAACCCGCAACCGAGGCCGTCGAAGAGGAGTCCTCCTCCATAGATGTGCGCCTCAAGCTCGAAGTGCTGACCAGAGTGACGAACGTCATTCCGCCGTGGGTGCCCGGCGTGGCCCTGCGCAACCTCGAATTCGCCTCCTTTCAGGTGGAGCGCGCTGTCTTCGATCCCGCCTGGACGACGCTTTCCGAAGAGGAGCGAAACGACCCCGCGAAAGCCGGCGCTCTCACCGTCTATTTCCGGGGGGATGCCGCCATCATGCCCGACACGGTGGAGCGCTGGATGGCGCCCCTGACCACCGGCGAAATGTCGCTGCTGGTCCTGCCCGTGCCGGCGAGCGTGTCCAGCGACATTGCGGCGGCGGCCTTCAATGCCGAGCCCTTCAGTGCGCGGGGAGAGCTTCCCGTCTGTGAAATCGTCCAGGGCATCGGCCTGGACGCCCTCACCGCCGGTCTCAGTCTGTCCGGCACCCTCAAGGATCCGCAGCTGGCTGTCGAGGCCAGACTGGGCAGTCTGGAAGCCTCCGGCCGGAAGCTGAGCCAGCCGCTGGTCTTCGCCGCCGTCCCGGCGGGCTGGATGCCCAACATGCTTGCCGGCAAGCCCGCGGCCGTGCACCTGGGCGTCTTCAGTCAGATGGATGCCGTCCCCGTCTCTGTCAAGCTTGACGCTGAGACCACGTTCGACGGTCTCTCTCCCAAAATACGCCTGATGCCTCTGATGTCCGGACCCGGCGTCCATCTGCAGGGCGACCTGACCGCCGTCATTCCCTCCAGTCTGATGGAGACGGCAAAATCGGTGCTGCCCGGGGGCGGGCCAGAAGCCGGTCCCTTCACCGTCAGAGTTCCGCTCGCGTCCCTGGAAGGCAGCCTGGGACTTGATATCGCGGACTTCCGTCTTCTGCCTCTTGCCGCACCCGACATGAGCGGCACGGGCTCTCTGGGCGTGAAGCTCAGCATGAGCCGCAAGGACGCCGTGCACGCTGCCGAAGTCACCGTGCAGGCAAAGGATCTGGACTTACGCAGGAGCAATGTGCAGCTCGCCGGCCTCACCTCTCTGGACGTGAAGTGCGCTCTGAGCGAACTGGACTTTGAAGCCGGCATCAATCCCCTGGCCGTGCAGGCCAGTCTCGACATTCAGGGGCAGAAGCTGGCCACCGGCGCGTTGGACCCATTCGATGTCAGCCTGAAGACCTCCGCCTCGCTGTCGGATGTGCATCTCGACCTTTCGGCTGCGGGCGGCATCACCTCGACCCTTCAGGCCGCACTCAGCCGTGATGCCGAGGCCCGTACGGTCAGGCTGGACCTGCAGGGCAGCGACATCTCGGCCAAAAAAGGCGGTGCCGAACTGGCCGGTCTGAAGACTCTCGCCCTTGTCTGCGACCTGGCAGGACTGGATCTCGACGCATGCTTTGCCGGCGGCATCTTCGATGCCACGAAAGCAGGCAGTCTGGACACGCTGCAGGCAGACGTGCAGCTCAAGGCGGGTCAGGTGCGCACCGGCGCGGTCGCGCCCATCAGTGCGGACATCAGGGCCGGCGGCAGCTTCGACAGTCTGCAGATGGACCTCTCTGCCACCGGCGGCGTGAAGGCTCTTGTCCGCGCCTCGGGATCGGCCAGAGACAGGACGGCCAGCGTGTCGGCGCTTAATGTGTCCGTTCCCAGCCACAAGTGCGGCATACGCCTCACCTCCCCGGCATCCGTCCGCCTCTCCCAGGAGAGCGTGCTCCCGGTCGAGGTAAAGGGCTTCAATCTCCAGCTTGAGCCCGGCGGCCGCATAGAGGCCTCGGGCGCCTACGGGCCGGAAACGCTGCAGGCCGTCCTGCGTGTCGTCAATCTCGACACGAGGCCGTGGCAGAAGGTGGCCGGGTCCATTCCGCCCGCGCTCATCAACGTGCGCGCCGCCATCAGCGGAAGCCTGCAGAATCCTGCCGGCGACCTGTCTGTCAGGGTGCAGGACCTTGTGCTCCCCGTTGACGGTCTGGCGCCCATTTCGACGACCGTGGACACGAAACTGGCCAGCTCGGGCGAGGGCGCCCGCATAGACACAAAGGTCAGCCTTGACGAGAGGACGCGCAGGGCTTTGGGCATTTCGCGCCTTGACGTGCAGGCGGGCCTGCTTGTGCCGCGCAAGGGAACGGAGCTGAACTTTGCCGGCATCATGGAGGCGCCCGTTCAGGCGAAGGTAAGCTACCGCGGCACTGGCTCCCAGCTCTGGGCTCTGGCCGGACAGCCGTCCAGACGCTTCAGCGGCGAGCTTTCCCTTGACGCCGAAGCCGCGGGCACACCTGCCAGACCGAGCTTCGATGCCGCCTTCAGACTGGCCAAAGGCTCGTTCACGGACATGGAGTTCGGCGCCCAGGTTCGGGACATCACTCTTAATGTCAATGCCGCGTGCAATGGCGACCTGGCCGCCACACGGGTTGATCTGGACCTTTCTCTCAATGACGGGCGCAAGAACAAGGGCACCGTGACTGCCTCGGGAACAGTGCATCCGGTGTCTATGCGCAATACCAGCATCAGGGCGGATATTGCCAGTTTCTCCCCGCTCAGGCGCCGCGACCTGCGCGCCGTGCTCTCCGGCAGCGTCAACGTCTCCGGCCTTCTCACAGCTCCCAGCGTCACCGGCCGTCTTTCTGTGGACAAGGGCAATGTGCTGCTCGAGGAACTCAATCTGCCGGCCAGCAGCGTCACCACGCTGGACCTGGTCGAGGGCCCCAGGGAGAACGTGCTGGCCCTGCGCGCGAGGAAAAACGCCCCGCAGGAGCAGACCGGCATTGCCGTTCCGGGCAGTCTGGACATGGACGTCACCATCCGCAAGTTCTTTGTGGACGGATACGGCCTGGACACGGAATGGAAGGCCGACCTGAAAGCCAGAGGGCCGCTCAGCAATGTGGGCCTTCTGGGCAAGGTTGAAGCGGTGCGCGGCCGGCTCAACATCCTGAGCCGGAACTTCACCATGGAAGAGGGCGTTGTCAGCTTTGCGGGCGGCACCGAACCCTTCCTCAACCTGAAGATGACCACGCAGGCCAGCGAGGTGGAGGCGGCCATCGTCATCAGCGGCTCGCTCAACCGCGTGAAGGATCTGACGCCCAAACTGGAGTCCGATCCGTCCATGCCTCAGGACGACATCCTCGCCTATATTCTCTTCGGCAAGCCGGCCAATGAGCTCAGCCAGTTCCAGATGCTGCAGCTCGCGCAGAACATGGCCATGCTGGCCACCTTCGGCACGGGCTCCGGCACAAGGAGCACTGTCAGGCAGATTACGGGACTGGATGTGGTCAATCTCAATCAGGACTCGGACGGCAACGCCTCCCTGGAAATGGGCAAGTATCTCTTCGACAGCGTCTACGCGGGCATCGAGCAGGGAACGGACTCCAATTCCGAGACAACGGCCGTTGTCAGATGGGAGCTCGGCAAGAGGACGAGCGCCGAATTCGAGACTGGCGGAGACACCACGTCTGTCGGCCTGAAGTGGAAGATCAACTACTGATCCCCCGCGACAGCGCGGACACCGTTTCCCTTCCTTTGACTTGACCGCCTTTGTGGCGTAGTTGACACTGCCTTGGTACGGAAGGCCCTGCGCCTTCCGTACCGTTCTTTTCTTTCACCCTTTGTTACCAACAGCGATCCGGACTATGCAGAATCTGCTTGAACTCACCCTGCCCGAGCTCACCTCATGGCTCGCCGAACTCGGCCACCCGCGCTTTCGCGCCGTGCAGCTGTGGCAGTGGATCTGGCAGCACATGGCGCGCAGCTTTGACGACATGTCCTCTCTTTCCAAGGCCCTGCGCCAGCAGCTTTCCGAGCTTGCCGTCATCCGGTGGCCGGAAGTGGACCGCATCCAGCAGAGCAGCGACGGCACCACCAAATTCCTCCTCCGCCTGGAGGACGGCGAACGCATAGAGACAGTGCTCATCCCCTCCACCAACAGGGAGGGCAACGTGCGCTGGACCCAGTGCCTGTCCACCCAGGTCGGCTGCGCCATGGGCTGCACCTTCTGCTCCACCGGCACAATGGGCTTCACCCGCAACATGACCATGGGGGAAATCCTGGGACAGATTCTGGTTGCCAGGGATCATCTGCATGACACGCGCCCGCAGTGGCCCGTGCTGCGCAATCTTGTCTTCATGGGCATGGGCGAGCCCCTGCTGAACTACACCAATCTCGAGCGCGCCCTGCTCTCGCTGAACGAGAACGGCGGCCTCAACTTTTCGCCCAGACGCATCACCGTCTCAACCTGCGGCATACGCAAGGGACTCAAGGAGCTTGGTGAAAGCGGCCTGGCCTTTCTGGCCATCTCCCTGCACGCCCCCACCCAGGAGCTGCGCGCCAGGCTCATGCCCGGCGCCGCCAAATGGCCGCTGGACGACCTGCTGGACACGCTCAACAGCTATCCGCTCAAGACGCGCGAGCGCGTCACGTTCGAATACCTCATGCTGGGCGGCGTGAACGACGGGCCCGAGCAGGCCAGACAGCTGATCAAGATTGTGCGCGCCGTGCGCAAGAGCAAGATCAACCTCATCATCTACAACGAAACGCCCGGCTCTCCCTACCGCGAGCCGTCCGAGGACCGGGTCCTTGCCTTTGAGAAGATTCTCTGGGATGCCGGCATCACGGCCGTCATCCGCAAGAGCAAGGGACGCGACATCGACGCCGCCTGCGGCCAGCTCAAGGTCAGCGCCATGCAGGAGGAGGCCGGAGCCTGATTCGGCCGGATGCTGCGGCACCCGGCGCACGACGCAAAGAGAAGACTCCTCCCGCCCATCTGGGCCGGGAGGAGTCTTCTCTTTTGAAAAAAACGCGCAGAAGAAAAATCAGGCCTGCGCGCGGCTGC
>JAUNSE010000169.1 GCA_030539415.1 Desulfovibrionaceae bacterium | reverse complement strand
ATCTCTGAAATGGCGCATTCCAGAACCGGTATCGACATTCATCCCGGCGCCCAGATCGGACGCCGCTTCTTCATCGACCACGGCACCGGCGTGGTTATCGGTGAAACGTGCATTATCGGCGAGAACTGCCGCCTCTATCAGGGCGTGACTCTTGGCGCCCTGTCCTTCCAGAAGAACGAGGACGGAACGCTGACCAAGGGCAATCCCCGCCACCCCATTCTGGAGGACAATGTCACAGTCTACGCGGGCGCGACCATACTGGGCCGCATCACGGTGGGCAGGGGCGCCGTCATCGGCGGCAACGTCTGGGTTACCACCGATGTGCCGCCGCGCGCCAGGCTCACGCAGGAGAAGGCCCACCGTGAATAGCGGCTGGAGCGGAATCGCCGGAATGCGGCCGCACTTTTGCCTCGCATGCCGGCTGGCGGTGGCAGCCCTGCTGCTGGTCTCGCTGTGCGCCTGCTCGACCGTCCAGGTCAAGGCGCAGGGGCAGGTGGTGACGGGCGTGTCCGTGGGCAGCCGCTAATGCGCCTGGCTTGCGGAAAGCCGGGAAAATAGTGCTTGCCACGGCAAAAACGAGTATCTATAAGAAACGCACTGTGTGCGGGTCAGGACGTCTCAGGTGTTTTTGCCGGTGCAAGTGCGCAGCTCCGGCCGTCGGTTCAATCCGGTCGGGCGGCCTTCGCCGCAGCATGCAAGTGAAAGTCAGGCTCGCCAGATCAACGCAACGAGTCAAGGAAGCGTAATGACAACCTATCTGCGTGACAATACCAGATCCAAGAGAAAGAAACCGCTCTGGCAGGACTTCTTTGAAGCCCTTGTTGTGGCCCTGCTGCTGGCCCTGATCATCAGGACCTTTATTGTGCAGCCTTTCAAGATTCCCTCGGAGTCCATGAAGGACACCCTGCTTGTCGGCGATCAGCTGCTGGCAACAAAGTTTGACTACGGCCTCCGCGTGCCCTTCACGGATATCGTCTTTTACGAGGGCCGGGCTCCCCAGCGGGGCGAGATCATCATCCTGAAGTACCCCAGGGATCCTGATGTCAACTTCATCAAGCGCGTTGTGGGCGTTCCCGGCGACGTGATCGAAATGCGCAACAAGCAGTTCTACCGCAACGGGGAACCGGTTCACGAGAGCTACATCCGTGTGGACGAGCCCGGCAATATCGTGCCTGTCCGCGACAATTTCGGCCCGGTCACCGTGCCGCCGGACAATTTCTTCGTCATGGGCGACAATCGTGACAACTCCATGGACTCCCGCTTCTGGGGCTTTGTGGAAAGAAAGGCCGTCATTGCCAAGGCCCGCCGCATCTACTGGTCCTGGGAAAGCCTGACCAATATCCGCTGGTCCCGCATCGGAAGCGCCATCGAGTAACGTTTCGGACATTTTTCGTCAGACTGTCAAATCCGCCTCACGGCGGATTTTTTGTGGCCCTGACTGCGCAGGACTGCGGAAGCCGGGGACCTTTCCGGGACGACCGGACGGAGAGCAGAAGCGCCCGGACATCACGGATGATGTCCGGGCGCTGTCATCTTCAGATGGTCGTGCCTCTCAGGAAGCTCTCGGTCCGGTTACTTGGAGATGAGTTCCTTGGCGGTCTGGGCGATCTGGAGTTCCTCGTTGGTGGGGATGACCAGGATCTTGACCTTGCTGTCGGGGGTGGAGATGGTGTGGGCGCCGGGCTTGTGGGCGGCGTTGGTCTCCACGTCCAGCTTCAGGCCGAGTTCCTCGAGGTCCTTCACCACGGCTTCGCGGATGGCGGTGTCGTGCTCGCCGATGCCGGCAGTGAAGACGATGGCGTCAACCTTGCCGTCCAGCTCGAACCAGTAGGAGCCCAGGATCTTGCGGATGGAGTGCACCAGCATGCGGAAGGCGAGGTCCGCCTTCTTGTCGCCCTTCTCGCGGGCGGCTTCCAGGTCGCGCATGTCGGGCATGCCGCACAGGCCGAGAAGACCGGACTTCTTGTTCATGAGCGTGTCCATTTCGGACGGGCTCATGCCCTTCTTTTCCATGATGAAGGGGACAATGGCGGGGTCGATGGAGCCGCAGCGGGTGCCCATGACCAGACCTTCCAGGGGCGTGAGACCCATGCTGGTGTCGAGGCAGGTGCCGTTCTTGACACACGTCATGGAAGAGCCGTTGCCGAGATGCATGGTGATGGAGCGCAGCTCCTTCAGCGGCTTGCCGAGGTATTCGGCGGTCTTCTTGGCGATGTACTTGTGAGAGGTGCCGTGGAAGCCGTAGCGGCGGATGCGCATGGTCTCATAGTACTCGTAGGGAAGAGCGTACATGTAGGATTCGTCGGGCATGCCCATGCCGAATTCCGTGTCGAACACGGCGACATTGGGAGTGCCGGGGAACAGATGCTCGCAGACCTCGATGCCCATGAGGTTGGCCGGATTGTGCAGGGGGCCGAGGGGGAAGCATTCGCGGATGGCCTGCTTCACGCTCTCGTCCACAATCATGGGCTGAGTCATCTGCTCGCCGCCGTGCAGGACGCGGTGGCCGATAGCGGCGATTTCGCTCTTGTCCTTGATGACGCCCTTCTCACCATCGGTCAGCAGGCTGATGACCAGCTCCATGGCCTCCTTGTGGGTCGGGAAGGTCTGCTCGCGGACAATCTTCTCTTCCTTGTCGGTGTCGGGAGCGATTTTATGGGAGAGACGGCCCATTTCAAGGCCGATGCGCTCGGCGATGCCGGAGCAGAGGACAGCCTCAGTCTCCATCTCGATGAGCTGATATTTGCAGGAAGAGGAACCGGAGTTGACGACCAGAATTTTCATAAAGTGCAATCCTCGCCGCCGGGAGGCAAGTCGCCTCCCGGCGGTACCATTAAGTGATGATTAGGCCTGATTCTCGGCGGCAGCCTGAATGGCCGTGATGATGACAGTGTTCACGATGTCCGCAACGAGGCAGCCGCGGGACAGATCGTTGACGGGCTTGTTGAGGCCCTGCAGAACCGGACCGATGGCGATGGCGCCGGCCGCGCGCTGAACCGCCTTGTAGGTGTTGTTGCCGGTGTTGAGGTCGGGGAAGATGAAGACGGTGACCTTGCCGGCGACCGGGCTGTTGGGAGCCTTGGTCTTGGCGACAGTGGGCTCGATGGCCGCGTCGTACTGCAGCGGGCCCTCGATCAGCAGGTCGGGAGCCTTTTCCTTGGCGATGCGGGTGGCTTCGATGACCACGTCAACGTCCGCACCCTTGCCGGAGGAGCCGGTGGAGTAGGAGAGCATGCCCACGCGGGGCTCGATGCCGAAGACCTTCGCGGTGTGGGCGGAGGTGATGGCGATTTCGGCCAGCTGGTCGGCGGTCGGGTTCGGGTTGACGGCGCAGTCGCCGAAGACCAGGACGCGATCGCGCAGGCACATCAGGAAGACGGAGGAAACCACGGAGAAGCCGGGCTTGGTCTTCACGAATTCGAAGGCCGGACGGATGGTGTGGGCCGTGGTGTTGACGGCACCGCTGACCATGCCGTCGGCGGCACCCTTCTTCACCATCATGGTGCCGAAGTAGGTGGCGTCAAGCATCGTCTCGCGGGCATACTCCACGGTGATGCCCTTCTTCTTGCGGAATTCGTAGTAGGAAGCCGCATAGTCCTCGTAATCGGGAGACTTGGCGGGATCGATCACAGTGGCGCCCGAGATGTCGCAGCCGAGCTGGGCGGCCTTCGCGTGAATGGCATCGACATTGCCGAGCAGAATGATGTCGGCGGCGCCGCGGCGCAGCAGGATGTCGGTGGCCTGCAGGATGCGGGGCTCCTCGCCTTCGCAGAGAACAATGCGCTGCTTTTTCTGCCGGGCGGCCGAAAGCAGATTGTACTCGAACATGAGCGGCGTCATGCGCGTGCTCTTGACGGCGACAGTGGAGGCCAGCTTTTCGCTGTCCACGTGATGCTCGAAAAGACCGATGGCAGTGTTGATCTTGCGCACGTCGGTGGGCTCGATCACGCCGCGGACCTTCTGCACGAACTGGGAGGCGCGGAAGGTGTGGTGCTGGGTCAGCAGGATGGGCAGAACCGGCTGGGTGGCGGTGCCCAGGCTGCGGATCAGGGACATGACGGAGTCGGCGGGCTTGATGCCGCCGGTCAGGAGCACGCCGGAGATGCCGGAAGTGGTCGGAGACTGCTTGGCGGCCAGAGTGGCCAGCAGAATGTCGGAGCGGTCGCCGGGGGTGATGACCAGCAGATCCTTCTCCAGATAGGAGAGGAAGTTCTCGGGATGCATGGCCGCAACAGTGAAGTTGGAGACCATGCTGTCGTGGAACTGCTCGCCGGTCAGGAACTCGGCGTCAACGCTGCGGGCCACGTCGCTCAGGGTCGGGCAGCCCAGGGTGGGATCCTCGGGAATGTTGTAGATGAGCGCGGGGCCCTTTTCGGTGGCAAAGCCGGCGCACAGGCTGTCCAGTTCGCCCTTGGAGAGGGTGACGCGGTTGATGATGGTGGCGGCCACATCGCAGTTCTTGGACATGCCGATCATGCAGCTCTGGATGGTCTGGCGAATCTCGGGCAGAGTCATGTCCTTGCCGCCGACCACCAGGAGCACCGGGGCGTTCAGGTTGCCGGCGATTTCGGCGTTCAGGTTGAACTCGAAAACCGGATCCTTGCCGCGGAAGTCGCTGCCCAGGCACACGACGAAGTCGTACTCTTCCTGCAGCTTCTGGAATTTGCTCAGGATGGCTTCCTGCAGAGCGGTCGTGGATTCCTTGGCGATGATCTCGTATGCCTCGTCTTCGGTGTAGGCAAAGGAATCGGCGTAGCTCTGCTGGAGTTTGAAGTACTCGAGCATCAGATTGATGTCGGCATCCTTGTCATCAAGCTTGGGCAGCGTGATGATCGGGCGGAAGAAGGCAATCTTGCCTTTGAGACGGCTCAAAAGCTGCATGACGCCGAGCGCGATGGCGCTTTTGCCAGACGAGGGACCTGACGCGGTGATGTAAAGGGACTTGTTCATGACTGCAAATTCCTCGACGAATCTGGCTTCCGGAGCCAGAAAAATGAGGTTGATGAGGCTTGAGATGTCGCAGCCCTGGCTGCAGGAGGGGGAGGCCAGTAATGGATTGCGGCCACGCGGACCGACGCGCAGGAAGGGTGCTCAGGGCAGATCTGTCTGCCGCTGCTCTTCCGGCCGCGGAAACGTCCCCGGCGGGTGCACCGCAGTCGGAGGGAAGCCGAAAGCGGGG
>JAUNSE010000168.1 GCA_030539415.1 Desulfovibrionaceae bacterium | reverse complement strand
GCCAGACCGGTCTGCCTGCCTGCTGAAGACACAGAGGGGCGGCCGGCGGTCCGCGCACCCTTCCGCGGCGTGCCGGAACTTCCGTCTTTCGTGTTGCCTTTGCATCATTTTTGCGGCGATGCCGCCTGTCAGTGCCTGCCTGAGGATCATGCAGTCCGGTCCGCGGAACAGCGCATCTTTGCGAAGGACAGGACGCATGCTGCCGGAAAGTGCGGGCAAAGCGGGCATTTCCCGGAAAGAAGCGAAGAAAGGGCAGGCCCGGAAAACTGAAGGCATGGACAAGGCAGGGGTTTTTGCGTATTTGCAAGCCATGGCAGAAAGCATGAACACAGCCGAACTGGTGGAGTTCGACGACCCGTCGGTCGCCCAGCAGCTCTTCGGCGCCAACAACCAGACTCTGGAGCTCCTGGCCCAGGCCAGCGGCGCCCGCATATCCAGCCGCGGCCTCAAGGTTCTCGTCTCCTCGCCGGATCCGAGAATCAGGGAGGGGCTGTGCAGCGTCTTTTTGCAGCTGTACGAGCTCTTCCGCACGGGCGTGTCCCTGACCCAGGAGGACGTGCTGCGCGCCTGGCACATGGTCGAGAGCGATCCCGGCGTCACCCTGTCCGAAGTGTACAGGGACGCCGTCTTCGTGCACACGCCCCAGCGCACGGTCACGGCCCGCAACCTGGCCCAGAAGGCCTATCTCGAGAGCCTGCGCCGCAACTCCCTGGTCTTCGCCGTCGGCCCCGCCGGCACCGGCAAGACCTATCTGGCCGTGGCCATGGCCCTGTCCATGTACACCCAGCATCAGGTGAAGCGCATCATCCTGACCCGCCCGGCCGTGGAGGCCGGCGAGAAGCTGGGCTTTCTGCCCGGGGATCTGGCCGAGAAGGTCAATCCCTACCTGCGCCCCCTCTACGACGCCATCAACGACATGCTGCCGCCCGCCAGGGTCAGCGCGATGATGGAGGCCGGCGCCATCGAGGTGGCGCCGCTCGCCTTCATGCGCGGCCGCACCCTGAACGACGCCTTCATCATTCTCGACGAGGCCCAGAACACCACCCAGGAGCAGATGAAGATGTTCCTGACCCGCATGGGCTTCGGATCGCGCATGGTGGTCACCGGCGACGTGACGCAGATAGACCTGCCCGTGCTGCCCGGCATGACCGAGACCCGGTCCGGGCTCGTGCAGGCGCTGCGCGTCCTCTCCAACGTGCGGGGCATAGCCGTGCACACCTTCTCCAGGGGCGATGTGGTGCGTCATCCACTGGTTGGAGCCATAGTCAATGCCTACGAAAAAGCTGAAGACCGTCGGTAGGACGACCAATCCCTGCAAGCTGGCCGTGGCGCGCACCATCAGCGCCCACCGGGACTGCGCCAGAGGGCTTGTGTTCTACCTGTGCGTGCTGGCCGCGGTCTCCGTGTTCCTGGCCGTGAACTTCGACGCCAACCAGCGCGTCTACGAGGCCGGCGAAATCGCCGAAACGGACGTGCTGGCCGACCGCTCCATACAGGTGGTCGATCAGGCCGCCACGGACGCCAGGCGCCGCCGTGTCATGAGCGCCCAGCCGCCCGTCTACGATTACAGCCTGGACACCTACATCGCCTTCGAGTCGCGCCTCATCGCCCTCATGAACGAGGCCAACGGCGCGCCGGTGAAGCGCGGCGCGGCCCCCGCGGCCAAGCAGTTCTCGGCCGAAATCGGCGCCGATCTGGCCAAGGACGTGCTGCCGCAGTTCGGCCTGGCCAGCACCCAGAACTTCATCCTGAAGCAGGTCCTGCCGCTGCTGCGCTCCAAGCTCGCCGAGGGCATGGTGGGCGACGTGCGCGCGGCCAGGGTGCCCAGCGGCGTGGCCATACGCAATCTCGAGTCCGGCACCGAGTCCCTGCTGCAGGACGTGCAGGTCCTGCCGGACACGCAGTCCCTGCTCACCGAAATCTCCAACATGGCGAGGGCGGACAGAACCCTGAGCCACGACGCACGCAGGGCCATCAACATCCTGCTCGTGGCCAGCATGCCGCCGACCCTGACCCTGAACCGCGAGGCCACCCAGCGCAGGGCCGCCGAGTACGCGAGCCATCTCGAGCCCGTCACCTACCAGATTCAGCGGGGCGAGGTCATAGCCCGCCGCGGCGACCGCATCACCGCCGAGCAGCAGATCAAGATCCAGAACCTGTACTCCAGGGCCGTGGTGCCCTTCAACTGGCAGCAGGCCCTGGGCACCTTCCTGGTCTCGCTCTTCATCTCGGTGGGCTTCTTCCTCTCGCCCTCGGGCAAGCCTGGCTCGGTCATTCATCCGAAGGATCTCTCGCTCATGGCCGTGGTCACCCTGCTGACCGCCCTCTCGGCGCGCGGCGTGCACGCCCTGAGCGCTTTCGCGGCCTCGCCGGCCCTGGGCGACGCCTTCAGCCTGGCCTTCCCGCTGGCCGGCGCCGTGGGCTTCGTGGCCACGGTCTTCTCGGCCAGGCGCTACGTGACCCTGGGCCTGCTGCTCACCCTGGTGACCAGCCTGGCCATGGACCTGAGCTTCCACTTCGCCTTCTTCCATTTCTTGAGCTCCATGCTGGCCACCTGGCTGGTCAGCAATTCGGTCAGCCGCCAGGACGCGGTCTGGAACCTGCTGCCCATCATTCTGGGCGAGGTGCTCCTCATCTGCGGCCTCTCGCTCATCAGCGGCACGCCCTTCTCCATGCTGCCCATGCTGATCACCGCCGTCTGCATCAACGCGGTGCTCATGCTCATTCTCTTCTTCTCCTTCTCGCCCGTGCTCGAGACCCTCTTCGGCTACTCCACCCGCTTCAAGCTGATGGAGTACATCAACCTCGAGCAGCCGCTGATGCAGGAGATCATGGTCGCCATCCCCGGCACCTACCACCACTCCCTGGTGGTGGCCAACATGGTCGAGGCCGGCGCCAAGGCCATCGGCGCCAACAGCCTGCTGTGCAAGGTGGCGGCCCTCTACCACGACTGCGGCAAGCTCGTGTACCCGCAGTACTTTGTGGAGAACCAGTTCGGCGCCCCCAACAAGCACGACAAGCTCTCGCCCTCCATGAGCGCCCTCATCATCATCAGCCACGTGAAGAAGGGCGTGGAGATCTGCAGCCGCTACCGCCTGGGCCAGGAAATCACCGACATCGTGGCCCAGCATCACGGCGACCGCATCATGCGCTACTTCTACCAGAAGGCCGTGAACCTGGGACAGAATCCCAACGAGGAGGACTTCCGCTACCCGGGCCCCAAGCCCCAGAGCAAGGAGGCCGCCATCCTCATGCTGGCCGACTCGGTGGAGGCCTCCAGCCGCACCCTGACCGACCCCACGCCGGCCAGGCTCAAGGCGCACATCGAGAAAATCATCAAGGGCATCCTGGACGAGGGCCAGCTTTCCGAGGCGGACATCACCTTCCGCGACATGCACCTTCTGGCCGAGGCCTTCCAGCGCGTGCTGACGGGCATCTTCCACCACCGCGTGGTGTACCCGGAGGCCAAGAAGGATCCCAGGGTGCAGGCCGTGAACGACCTCATGCCCACGACGCACCCCCTGGCCTCGGCGGCCAGGGCCATACCGCCCCTGCCTCAGCCCGTGCCGCGCGCGAGGGACAGCGAGGCGGCCAGGGCGGAAGCGGGCGCCCCGGCCGACGCGGGCGAGGCCCGCAAAGTGCTCGACGAGGCCGGGCGCGTGGAAAAGGACATCCTGGCTGCGGAGGCCGCGAACGCTCCGGCCGACGAGGGCGAGGCGCGCCGCGTGCTCGACGAGGCCGAGCGGGTGGAGAAGGACATACTGGCCGCGCCCGCGGCCGAAGCCGCCGCGAAGGAGCCCGCCGCAGCCGCGAAGACGGCCGGCTCGGCCCTGCTGCTGACCCAGCCGGCCCCGACGCCCTATCCCGCCTCCGAGGAGGAGATGCGCGCGGCCTCGGAAAAGATGGCCGACAGGGTCTTCTGCGGGCCTCTGAGCCGCGACCATCCGTCCCGGCTCTGCGGCCAGGGCGCGGCGGATCTGACCTCTCCCACGGGGACGGCGTCCCCGCAGACGGGAGGCGCCGCCGCTGCCGCGCCGGCCGACCCCACCGACCTGACCGGACTCATGCCGGCCGCCGAAGAGGCGTCCGAAGAGCCGGAAGAGAGCGCCGCGAACCCCGCCGCCGGACGCCGGCCCGGCTTCTGGCAGCGCCTGAGAGGGAGGAAGAATGCCTGAACTGCGTGACATGACCGGACGGGTCGGCGTGCTCTTCGAGGAGGCCTGCACGGCGGCCCTGCTGCCGCTGCCCGCCCGCGGCTGCCTGAATCTGCTGGAGGAGCTGCTCTGCGAGGCCGACAGGCTCTGCTGCGAGGGGCTGGTGCCCATGGCGCCGGTATCCCTGACACTGGCCCTGGTCACGGACCGGGAGTCCGCGGCCCTGAACCTGCAGGCCCTGCGCTGCCCGGGCCCCACCAACATCCTGTCCTTTCCCGGCGCGCCCGGGGAGGGCGCCCAGCTCGCCCTGGCCTGCGAGACCCTGGCCAGGGAGAGCCAGCTCTACGGCCAGAAGCCCCTGGACTACCTGATCCGCCTGCTGGCCCATGGCACGGCCCATGTCTGCGGCCTGGACCACGGCAGCGAGATGGAGGCCGCCCAGGAGCGCCTTGAGGCGGCGGCCCGCGCCTGCCTCGCCCAGATCTAGACCCGGGCGGAGCGGCCGGGACGGGGCTGAAAATAATCCGCTCACTTGCGTACAAAATTTTTTTTGGGCAGTTCGGCGTTTTTTTCTCCGAACTGTCCATTTTTGTTGCCGTAGTGCCGCAGAATGGCCCTGCAGGGGAGGATCCGGGGCCGCGTGCGCCTTTCCCCGTCCTGCCCCGACAAAGCCGCCCCGTGCAGGATAATGATGGCTGTCGCGGGAGGTTCGGCTCCGATCATAATTGAAGGCCTTGGTATTACAGCCTTTTGGGCTGCACAAAAGTTGCAAAGCATCTTTCATGCCGGATTTTTATGAAAATGATACGATACAGCGGCGACAAGTCCGAGGGATATGACACTTTTTCAGTCGGTTGCTTGAATCGGATCAGAAAAAAGGGTACATTTCGTAACCAAAATGACGGAAAACCGGCAGGAGACGTGTCATGGGCCACATATACCGCGAGCTCCAGGAGATTCCCATACCCGAGGGAGCGCGCATAAATCACGGCTCTGTTGAACCAAAATGTTGATTTTAGAGGGGTACGGCCTCAAGGACTGATG
>JAUNSE010000167.1:4175-5257 GCA_030539415.1 Desulfovibrionaceae bacterium | reverse complement strand
CGGCAAGGCATGTGCGGTCTCCATGCACCCGGCAGTAGAGCGTCCCGCCTCTTGCCGAAGCCTGCCTTGCCACAATTTCCTGCCTGCCAAGTCTTTCCGCCCAGAAAGGCGCGATATGGCAGTGTCCGGACCCGCAGACAGGGTCCTCAGACACGCTGAGTTTCGGACCGAATGAACGGGACACGCAGTCATATGCGCCCGTCCCTGCGGCCGTGATGTGCGCAAGAAGTCCGGGCAGCTTCAGCAGTTCTTTTTCACTGACACGCGTCTGTTCGACCATCTCCGGCCCGTCAAACACGCAGACCAGGTCTCTGCCGAGCCAGGCCTCTGCCGGTCTGATGCCGAAGGCAGCCTCCATCTCATCCGTCACGGGAACCGTCTGAAGGGGGAACGAGGGAAAATCCATCTCGTACAGGTCGCCTCGCCGCTGCACGGCTAGTGTCCCCGACACAGTGCCGAACTCCACTCTCTGCCTGTCAGGCACAATCATGGTGAGCAGGACAAAGGCCGATGCCAGTGTCGCGTGTCCGCACAAATCGATCTCGCCTCCCGGTGTGAACCACCGCAGCCGCCAGGCATCGCTCTCTCTGAGCACAAAGGCCGTCTCGGACAGATTGTTTTCCACAGCCACGCTCTGGATGAGCGCTTCGGGAAGAGGCTCGTCCAGAACAAGAACCGCGGCGGGATTCCCCGTGAAGACTCTGTCCGTAAAGGCGTCGACAATATAATAGCGCATGAGCAGACTCCTGTCGCAGCCGGTTCTGTGCCGGCAGCGGACCGCATTGGTTATGCCCGAAAGCTCAGAAGACCATCATCTGTCTCAGCAGCGCCGCCGAGCCTATGCCGATCAGCACTGTTGCCAGAAAGGGCAGCCTGATGGCGCATATCAGCGTGATTGTCAGAGCGCACAGGTCCGCGGGTTCGCCACTGGCAAAATAGGGAGCGACCACCGAAACCAGAACGCAGCCGGGTATGGCTTCCATAACCGCGCGCATGCGCGGGCTCAGCTTGCGGTTATGCAGGGCAAGATAGCCGAGCACTCTGGTCAGATAGGTGGTGCAGGCCATCAGCACAATGGTGAT
>JAUNSE010000167.1:0-4165 GCA_030539415.1 Desulfovibrionaceae bacterium | reverse complement strand
ATTTGAAAGGGAAAAGTTCATTGCCGATCCTCCGCCAGCACAAAGGCAGCCGCAACACCTGTCAGCGCTCCGGCCGGCACATACCAGGCACCGGGCACAAAGACGTACACCAGGACCGCGCAGACAAGCGACAGTCCCCACGGGATGGCGGCGCGCCATCCCTTCCACATGCCCTTCAGCAGCGAGAGAAAGACTGCGGGAAAAGCCATGTCCAGACCCAGCACCCTCGGATCGCCAAGCAGAGGACCGGCCATGGCGCCAAGTGTGGTGGTGCTTATCCAGATGAGATAGATGCCCACTCCGGATCCCATGAAGAAGGGCACGCTCAGCCGCATTTCTCCCGACTCTCTTCGTTTCGCCGCATCGGCCAGCGCCATGGCCCAGGATTCATCGCACATGAAAAAAAGTGCCGCCATCGCCCTGCCCCGCGGCAGATGCGCAATCATGGGAGCCATGACCGCGCTCATGAGTATGAGGCGGCTGTTGACGAGAAAAGTGATGGCCACAATGAGCAGCACATTTGGCGGGGACGTCCAGAGACCAAGTGCAGCAAATTCGGATCCTCCGGCAAAATTGAGGCCGGTGAGCAGCGGCACCTGCACAAGAGTCAGCCCCCTGGCCTGAGCAACAGTGCCGAGCACGAAGCCGAAAGGGATGCAGGCCAGGAGGACTGGCATTGATTCCACAAGACCGCGGCGAAACTCCGCGGCGACGGATGAACGGATGATGGAGGAAGGCATACGCAGAACCGGTTGCTGTTTCAAACATTGTCCGCCTCTCGGGCGGCTTTCCTCCCTTCAAGCACGGCAATGAGCCAGGCTGTCGCAGTTCCGCCGAGCGAACCTGCGGGCACATACCAGGCACCGGGGATGAAGGAATAGGTCAGAGCGGCAATTGTCAGGGCCGCGAACCATGGCACAGCCTTGAGCCATCCTCTCCACATGCCCTTGAGCAGCGAGAGAAAGACAGCCGGAAAGGCCATGTCCAGGCCAAGCACTCGCGGGTCGCCAAGCAGCGGCCCGCACATGGCTCCCATGGTCGTGGAGCCGAGCCAGACAACATACATGCCGCTGCCGGCTCCAAGAAAGTAGGCCATGCTGAATTTCGGTCCGCTTTCATCCCTGTGCCTGTATGCGTCAGCCAGAGCCGCAGCCCAGGCCGCATCGCACATCAGAAAAAGGGACGGCAGCACCCTCCTCCGGGGAAGATGTGCAACAAGCGGCGCAAGGACGGCGCCCATGAGAATCAGCCGGCTGTTGACGAGAAAAATAATGGCCACAATGAGCAGCACATTCGGAGGAGATGTCCAGAGCTCCATGGCGGCAAATTCCGACCCGCCGGCGAAGTTGAGTCCGGCCATCAGGGAAACCTGGCCAAGACTCAGGCCCGCCGCCCTGGCAACCGTGCCGAGAACAAAACCGAAGGGCAGACAGGCCGCGAGAACCGGAAGGATGTCCTTCAGCCCCCGCAGGAATTCCCGGCAGACAGATGAGCCGCCTTTCCGTATCATGTCCGCCCCCTCAAGATACAAAGGCCCGGCATGGCGGCCGGGCCGGAAATATGAAATTTTCTTCCTCATGCCACCTGCCAGGTGTTCATGAGGAGGCCGATGTTTCACGTGAAACTCTGCCGAGCCCGGTCAGCTACTGCAGCCAGGGACAGAATGTTTTGGCTCTGGATGTGGGGACAGACCTGCCGCTGCGCGAACGCTCGTACAGGACAATGTCCGGTTCCCAGACCGTCTCATGAGCCGCATCCCGCTGCGCCTCGACAAGCACTCTTCCGGCCGGTGTATCGGCAAAAGGACGCACGGCCTGCAGACGGCGCACGCCAAAGCCGTGCTCGTCAATCTGCTGAAGAAGGGTAAAGAGCCTGTTCGCTGGAAAGATGACGAAGAGACGTCCGTGAAAGACCGTGAGCTGGCGAGCTGCAGCCAGAAAATCCCTGAGGCCGTTGGTCGAGCGGCGCGCCCGCTCGTTCATGGGCCTGGAGGAAGGCATCCCCTCCCCTTCCTGCCAGTAGGGAGGATTCATCTGCACGAGATCGCAGCAGGGACGACGCATGCACGCAAGCTCGGCCACGTCTCTGGTGTCGAAGCGCACGTGACGTCCGCAGTCAAGCGCTGCCGCATTCTGCCGGGCACTCATCACCATTTCATCTACAATATCCACTCCCCAGAGCTTGATATTGCCGACAAGGCTCATCAGCGCCAGAGACGAGGCGCCGCAGCCGCAGCCAAGATCTGCACAGGCCAGATAGCCCGGCAGATTCATGTCAAAGGCTGTTTCCCGCAGGGGATTCTTGACACGCAGGGGACGGTCTTTCAGTGAAGCTGCCACAAAACAGGGCAGAAGCAGCGAGTCAACGGCAAAGCGCATGGCACCGACAGGCTGCTGCAGACCTGAGGGGAACGGAACGCGCCAGCGGCCCGGCCCCTCGAAATCTTCGTCTTTCCGGCTTATCATAGCAGCGGAGTCTCCCAGTTGAAGAGACCTGGGCGGGACAGAGCGGGCAGACTGGAGGGAGCCTTTTCCTGCAGTGTCACCATGAAGGAGTATCCGGCCTTTTCAAGTTCCTGTCTCTTCTCGCTCAGATCGAGAGGCCAGCCTGGATAGATCCAGACGTTCTCACCATACTGTCTGGCCCAGAAAATCTCGCCCTTGGGCGAGGCAAACGGCTCGTTCAGGCGGACGCCAAGCGAACCGAACCGGCTGATGCCCACGGGCCAGGCGCCCTGCAGAACAACACCCAGAGGCAGCGGGCTTTTGGAAGGCAGGGAAAGCATCTCCTCCCCGGGCAGTTCGGGAGAGACAGTGGCGGCATGGAAGCCCATTTTCATGAGAGCCTGGGCCATATGACCGTTGGTCAGATTGCAGAAGGGACCGGCCACCAGCCGGGCATCCTCGTCCTGCCGCATCTCGTCGGAAAAGAGTGCCATCTGCCACGGGGCATTGAGCACGAACGTGCGCGCCCCCTCGCGCCAGAGATGGCTCACCATGCGCTGCATGGATGCTTCCTCATCGGCCCAGAGAACAGGAGGCAGCCACCACCCGAATCGCTTGAGAATGGTTCGGGAAAGGTCGGCCGACCGGGGAGTCAGCCACAGGCAGGAGAGGAAGGCCCGCGCACCGCGGGTTTCCTTGCCATGCGGAAGAGAGGCGTGAACGGTCATGGAGGGAATGGAAATGCGGGCTGCCGGCTTCGTGTGCTCAATATTCACCGATACGGAGACCGTGGGCCGTGCCTCGAGCTGTCCGAGGCGGCGGCGCCAGTCGGCAAGCACCTTTTCCAGTTCGGGCTCGCGCCGGTCTATCAGATAGACCGGCACACCGGCCCTGGGCGTCTTGTGCTTGGGCAGCCGGAGAACAAGCGTTCCAGCCTTGGGCGTGGAACGGGTCACGGGCAGGGTTGAGTGCCACTTTTCATCTTCCACGCCGACGCGCAGATAGTCGCGCACCATCAGGGGCACATGGGGCTTGATGAAAACCTCGCCCTTCTGGCTTATGCCTATCTTGCCGACCAGAAGACCGGAACTTGTCTGCCCGGCCGGATCCACGGGCACGTTCTGCCGCTGCGGCAGGAAGCGGGCATGTGTGGTGGGACGGCCGAGCGCCATGGCAAGGATGTCGTCGGCCATCTTTCTGGCCTCGGTGTCCCCGGGGTTGTCCCTCAGCATGCGGTAGGCCGTGACCGTATGGTAGACATAATGCGGTCCCTTCTTGCGTCCCTCTATTTTCCAGGAGACAAGATTGGGAATGCCGACCAGCGTCTTGGTCAGCACATCCAGCGAAAGATCCTGACAGGAGAAATAGCGGCCGGTCTGTCCCTTGCCAAGTCTGACCTGCTGAGGACGCTGACCGCCCTGTCCCTGCCTGGAGAAGCGGTGCTGCTCCTGACGCCCGCGCCCGCCTTCTCCCTGCTGTCCCTGCTGGGCGCGCTGGAACAGCGGCAGCAGGGTCGGTCCCTGTGTGTACACTCTGCGGCAGGGCTGCACGCAGCGGCCTCGCAGACCGCTTTTTCCGCCCATGTAGCTTGACCAGTAGCACCGGCCGGACACGCAGTAACAGAGGGCGCCGTGAATGAAGCATTCCAGTTCGAGCCCATCAGGACAGGATTCGCCCATGGCGCGAATCTCATCGATGCTGAGTTCCCTGGGCACAACCAC
>JAUNSE010000166.1 GCA_030539415.1 Desulfovibrionaceae bacterium | reverse complement strand
CCATGAAGCGTCTGGGCGACCTCTGGGACCAGTGGCTGCCCACTCTGTCCGTCTACAAGATGGTCTGCGGCAAGATCTCCTATCTTCTGGTCTGGCTTCCCGAGGAGGTCGAGGAGCTTGTGGACAGGACCTGGAAGGACAGCCCCTCGGACGGCTTCTTCGCCAACACGCTGGCCCAGTACATGTGCATGCAGGCCGTCAACGAGATGATTCCCCAGGTGGAGACCGTCGGCTGCGCCCCCGCGCCCAGACCCACCGAATCTCTGAGGGACGCGCTGAAGGACTTTGATCTGAGCTACAGCGAGGAGATGGACGTGCTCACCAGGCGCTTTGCCGTGGTGACCTTCTATCCCTTCCGCGGCGGCTGCGAAATCTGCCATCTGCAGAAGCACTGCCCCAAGGGCAACGGCGAGACCGGCACAAGCGTGGTGCTGCCCGGCTTCGAAAAGCGCTAGACCGGGCTTTGGACAATCCGGACAGTCTGCATCCGCCTCTTCCCGCCCCGGAGGAGGCTTTTTTTCGCGCAGCCGAAAGGCGCGCCTCCCAGGTCCGTCCGCCCGGGCTTCCGGTTCGGGAGCGCGTCCGCGCGGCTTGCGTCCCGGCGCTCTCATGCCGTATGGTACCCGGGCCCGAATGGCGCGTTTCGCGCCGCCGGCCGCCCGGTCATCCGGGAGAAGCCGGCCGGACCGCCGCGCGCCGCGCGGGGAGACAGACAAAAACAGAGGCTGGACGCGCGTCACGCCCGAACAGCCAGCATGGCCCGGCAGGGCCTTGGGAGCAGTCATGATCGCCTTCCTCGAGGGACAGCTGGACCATGTGTCCGACACATCCATCATCGTCATCACCGACGGCGGCGTCGGCTACGAGGTGGAAATCACCTCCCGCATGCGCCAGGGCCTGCCCGGACGGGGCGGCCGCGTCCGGCTGTACACGACGCTTCTGGTGCGCGAGGACATGCTGCGCCTGTGCGGCTTCGAGACCATGGAGGAGCGCGAGACCTTCAACACTCTGACGGCCATTCCCAAGGTTGGTCCAAGGCTTGCGCTCAGCGTGCTTTCGGTCTACCGCCCGGTCGAGCTCCGGCAGATTGTCTCGTCCGGCGATGTCGCCGCGCTGACCGCGGTCAGCGGCATAGGCAAGCGGCTGGCCGAAGTCATACAGCGCGAGCTTTCCTACAAGCTCAAGGTGGACACTGCCGCAGCCGTGAGCGAGCTCGGCGCGAGGGACGGCAGCCCCTCGGTCCTGCGCCAGGTGCTTGACGGTCTGAAGGGGCTGGGCTACGCGGAAAGCGAATGCGCCGCCATGGTGCAGGACATTCTGCGCGAGCAGCCGGACCTCGATGTGGCTTCGGCCCTGCGCGCAGCGCTCCGGGAAATCGGCCGCAAGAAGTAGCGGGCTCGGGGAGCTCTGGTCACAGACATGCCGCAGAAGACGGGACAGGAAATGCAGGAAGAAGATTTTCGTCAGGCCGACGACAATGTGCGGCCGAGAACGCTGGGCGACTTTATCGGCCAGAACGACGTGCGCGCGCAGCTCAAGGTCTTTCTCGGCGCCGCGAGGCAGCTGGGCAAGGCGCTGGACCATACCATATTCTACGGCAACCCCGGTCTCGGCAAGACAACGCTTGCCCAGATCATGGCCGCCGAGCTCGGCGTGAACATTGTGACCATCACCGGCCCCATGCTGGAGCGCCCGGGCGATCTTGCGGCCATTCTCACCAATCTCTCCCGCAACGACATTCTCTTTGTGGACGAGATACACCGCATGCCCATCACCGTGGAGGAGGTCCTCTATCCGGCCATGGAGGACTTCAAGCTGGACATCGTGGTGGGGCAGGGCCCGGCGGCTAGCACGGTCAAGATGCCGCTCGACCGCTTCACGCTGGTGGGCGCCACCACGCGCATGGGCCTCGTGTCCGCGCCGCTGCGCAGCCGCTTCGGCATCGTGCTGCATCTGGACTTCTACAGCCCGGAGGACCTGGCCCGCATCGTGCAGCGCAGCGCCGGCATCCTCGGCATCACGGTCGACGAGGAGGGCGCCCTGGAGATAGGGCGGCGCTCCCGCGGCACGCCCCGCATAGCCAACCGCCATCTGCGCCGGGTGCGGGACTACGCCCTGCAGGAGGAGGCGCCCTGCATCACGAAGGACGTGGCCGACCGGGCCCTGACCTGCATGAACGTGGACAGGGAGGGGCTGGACCAGATCGACAGGCGCATCCTCTCCGTCATCATCAGCCACTACGAGGGCGGACCTGTGGGCATACGCACCCTGGCGGTGGCCTGCTCCGAGGATGTCCGGGCCCTTGAGGAAGTGTACGAGCCCTATCTTATCCAGCAGGGCTTCATCAAGCGCACGCCCAGAGGCCGCGTGGCCACCCCCAGAGCCTACATGCACATGCGCAATCTCTCCTGACACAGGGAAGCCTGCCGCGGGCCTTTTTGTCCGGAAGGGACAGTTGCGCCACCTGGCGCGCCGGTGAGTGGCATAAGCAACCGCAGGGCGATCTTTTGCCATTGCCCGGAAGGCAGGGCTCACATATTTTCCTGAACAGACATAAGCAACCAGAGTTGCTTAATCCGCCTTCATCTGACAGGAGAATATGGAAAATGAGCGATGATTTTTTCTATCATGTTCCCACCAGGGTCTACTTCGGCGACAGCCAGCTTGAAAATCTCGGTCAGGAACTGGCCCGGCACGGCCGGCGCGTTCTGCTGACCTATGGCAGCGAGCGCATCAGGGGACTCTCCCTGTACAGTGAAATCCGCGCGCAGGCCGAACGCTTCGGCCTGACGCTCGCCGAGGCCGGAGGCGTGGAGCCCAATCCGAGGCACACGACCGTCAACCGCATGGCCGAAATCTGCAGGCGTGAGAAAATCGATGTCGTGCTGGCAGTCGGCGGCGGTTCGGTGCTGGACTGCGCGAAATTTGTCTGCGCGGCAGCCGGATACGACGGCGACTGCTGGGATTTCTTTGCCGGGCGGGCGAAAATGGAGACATTCCTGCCGCTGGTCACCATCCCGACTCTGGCCGGCACCGGCTCGGACATGGACGCCTTCGGCATCATCTCCAACGATCAAACCCTGGAGAAACTGCCTCTCTATCATCCCGGCCTCTTCCCGCAGGCCTCCTTCCTCGTGCCGTCCCTGACCGTCTCGGTCTCCCCCTATCAGACGGCCTGCGGCTCCATAGACGCCTTCTCGCACTATCTGGAAGTCTACCTCATGAGGCCCAATCTGCTGGCGCACAGGCGTGTAATGGAAGGCTTCATGAAGACCATTCTCGAATGCATTCCAAAGGTCATGGCCAGACCGGACGACCTCGAGGCCAGGGCGAATCTCATGTGGGCCTCCTCCTGGGCGCTGAACGGCTTCACCTTCGGCACGACCGGCGCCGCCCCCTTCACCTGCCACTGGATCGAGGACGAACTGTCCGCGAAGTACGACATGACCCACGGCCTGGGTCTGGCCATTCTGCTGCCGCACTATCTGGAGTACTGTCTCAATGAAGAAACGGCGCCCCTGTACAGGGAGCTTGCCGTCAATGTGCTCGGCGCGGACGCCGGCCTGGACGCCATGGAGGCGGCCAGGCAAGGCATCGCCGCGCTGCGCGGTCTCTTTTTTGAAACCTGCGGTCTCAGAAGCCGTCTTGGCGAATGCGGTGTCACCGACGAGCGTCATTTCGCGGAAATGGCCAGGGTGGCCTGCCGCGGAGGCGTCATTCACGGCCTCATCGAGTTGACGCAGGAGGATGTCATCAATATCTACAGGATGAGCATGTAGCCGGTCAGGCAGGGGCCATTCCGGCGGACACGCCCGATGGCCCCCGCCCCGGCACGGGGCATCGGGAAACTCTGGAATCAGTCCGGCGGGAGGGAGCGGTGATAATTACGGGAAAAGAGGATCTGCGCGTGCAGAAGACCATTGCCGCCATCAATGCGGCGTTTGCCGCCATGCTCCTCGAATCGGACTACGGGGATCTCTCCATCAAGGAACTCTGCGCCAGGGCGAAGATCAACAAGAAAACCTTCTACCGCTATTACGGCACCATCCATGATCTGTTCAGGGAGATGCTGGAACAGCTGTCCCTGGGCTATCTCGCCCGCGTCAAAGACCTGCGTCTGCCCGAAGATCTGGCCGCCATCAACAGGGAATTCTTTCTCTATGCCGCCGAGCAGGGAACGCTGTACGAAAAGCTCATCTGCCACGAGTCCTACACGGCGCACGGCGGTTCCATGCTGGGCGGCCTGGTCCGCAGGACCTGGAGCGGATCGTCCTTTTTCGCTTCTCTGGATGACAGCCGTCAGCGCCTTCTGCTGGCATGGCTTCATTCAACGGGCATGGAGATGTACCGGCAATGGGTGCTCGACGGCCGGCGCATGCCGCTGGAAGATGTGATTGCCTTCAGCGGCAGCCTGCTCTGTCGGGGCGTGCAGGGCCTGATGGATGCGGGCAAACCGGCTGCATGAACGCCGGCTTCCCCGCATGGAGCAGCATGCCGGGCGGGGGCATCCGGCCGGAAGTTCGGCCTTTGGCGCAGCCGGCAGACAGCATGCGAAGAGCCGCCAGCAGTGGCGGCTCCTTCCATCTGTGTCCGGATTTCGCGATGGGCCGAGGAATCCGGCGGGTGTCTTTTCGGACCGATCAGCCTCTGGCGGCTTCCTGCACGCAGCGCAGGGCGTTCAGGCTGCGCGGATAGCCGATGTAGGGCAGGCACTGGCTAACGACCTGAATGAGAAAGGCCTTGTCGTTGCCCATGCGCATGTTGCCCTTCGCGTGCGAGGTGAGCTGCGGCTCGCAGCCGCCCTGCGCGGCAAGGTAGCAGAAGGTGATCATCTCGCGCTGGGCCAGGGTCAGGCCGGTTCTGGTGTAGTAGTCGCCGAAGCAGTTGGCCGCAAGCCAGCGGTTGATGTGGCGGGTCTCCTCGGGGCCGGACTGCCAGAAGTCGCGCATGCCGTCGCCGAAGATGTCCACCTGGGCCTGCGTGCCCTTCTCCCGCCTGTCCTCGGGCGTGGTGGTCGACTGTGCAGGCAGGGGCAGGGCGATGCCGAGTCCGGTCATCGCCGCGTTGAAGGCGTCGAGGAAGGGGCGCACGCGGCCGATGCCGAGATAGGCGACCGCCTGATAGACGACCTCCCTGATTGCGACGGGCTCGAGACCGGCACGGACCGCGGCCGGCACGATGCTGCGGAATTCGTCCACGCCCTGGCAGCCGAGCAGTGTGGCCAGTATGGCCAGAAAGCGCGTCTTTTCATCCAGATCGCCCTGTCCCGGC
>JAUNSE010000165.1 GCA_030539415.1 Desulfovibrionaceae bacterium | reverse complement strand
CGGCATCCTCAGCCCGTTGCGCCAGGCCGGAAGCTGGGCGTAGTCCTCTATGCCCAGCACGAAGAAGATCCGCCGCCCCCTTTCCCGCTCGGCATAGAGGCCGAGCGTGTCCCAGGTGTAGGAGGGCAGATCCCTCTCTCCCTCGAGCTCGCTGCAGCGGAGCCAGGGGTAGGGTGCGGCTGCCTCCCTGGCAAGGCGGGCGCGCAGGGCGAAGGGGAGGACGCGGCTCTCCTCCTTGTGCGGCGGATGGGCGCTCGGCACGAGATCCACCCGCGCGATGTGCGCGCCCAGGGCTTCATAGATTTCGACCGCCAGGCGCAGATGCCCCACATGCAGCGGATTGAAGCTTCCGCCGAGAATGGCTATGCCCGAGGGGGCGGTGCGGTCTGCCGAACTCATGCCGGAGGTCACGCGCGGACCTGGCCCTCGCCCAGCACCACGAACTTGGTGGTGGTGAGCTCGGTGACGCCCATGGGGCCGTAGGCATGGAGCTTGGAGGTGGAAATGCCTATCTCGGCGCCAAGGCCCAGCTGGCCTCCGTCATTGAAGCGCGTGGACACGTTCACTCCCACCATGGAGGCATCGACCTCGCGCACGAAGCGCTGCGCGTTGTGATAGCTGTTTGTGACGATGATTTCAGTGTGGTTGGAATTGTAGCGGGCGATGTGCGCCATGGCGGCATCCATGTCGTCCACCACGCGCACGGCCAGAACGAGATCGTGGAATTCCATGCCCCAGTCCTCGTCCGCGGCCGGCGCGGCGGTTCCGCCAAGGAGGGGGAGCGAGGCCGGGCAGGCGCGGAACTGCACGCCGGCCGCGCCCAGCTTCTTCGCGACCATGGGCAGGAAGGCCTCGGCGGCATCCCTGTGCACCAGCAGGCATTCCAGCGCGTTGCACACGCCCGGGCGCTGAACCTTGCCGTTGAAGACAATGTTCAGGGCCATGTCGAGGTCCGCGGAGGCGTCCACATAGGCATGGCAGACGCCCTTGTAGTGCTTGAGCACGGGCATGGTGGCCTGCTCGGTGACGGCGCGGACAAGGCCCTCGCCGCCGCGGGGAATGATGACGTCGATATAGCTGTCCAGCTTGCACAGCTCGGCCACGACGGCATGGTCCGTGGACTGCACGAGCTGGGCCGCGTCCGCGGGAAGTCCCGCCTCTTCCAGAGCCTGCTGCAGCAGGGAGGCCAGATACCTGTTCGAATTGATGGCTTCGCGGCCGCCGCGCAGAATGACGGCGTTGCCGGCCTTGAGGCAGAGGATGGCCGCGTCCACGGTCACATTGGGCCTGGCTTCGTAGATCATGGCGATGACGCCCAGCGGCACGCGCATCTTTCCCACCAGTATGCCGTTGGGGCGCTGCCACTGTCTGTCCATGGCCCCGATGGGGTCGGGCATGGCCGCGACTTCCAGGCAGGCCTGGTGCATGTCCTGCACGATGGCCGGCGTCAGCGTCAGCCTGTCGAGTCTGGGCTTGTCCAGTTCAAGCTTGCGGGCCTCCTCGAGGTCCTTTTCGTTGACCGCCAGAATGTCCTTTCTGTGGTCCATCAGCAGGCGGGCCATGTTCTGCAGGAACTGCGCCTTGGCTCTGGCCGGCGCCGCGGCAAGAAGACGGGAGGCGGCGCGGGCCTTCTCGCCCATTTCCTGAGTGCTGTGCAGGGACATAAGTGTTCTCCTTGGAATTGCTCTGTCAGCCGGGACGCACGGCGCCTTGCGGCCGCATGTTTTCTCGCTTCAACGTGCCTTTTTCCTCGGCCTTTGTCCAGTTCCGGCCCGCTTCCGGCATGAGCTGGGCAACCTGCGCGGCCATCTTGAAAAGGAAATCAAAACAGTTGAAGATGCGGCTGAACATATGCCAGCTCTTCGCCGCCAGAACGAGAGTCCAGCCAGCGTCCGGCCTCTCCTCTGCCGGGGGAAACCCTTTTGTATGAAATTTCTCTTCTCTCTGCTGAGCTCGCTCACCCAGAACTCCGGAAACGTCAGCCACAAGCGGGTCTTCACCCGCTTCTGCCTCATCCTGATTGCCGAGGTCGCGCTCTTTTCGGTGCTCTTTCACTTCATCATGCAGTACGAGGGCCGCGAATATTCCTGGATAACCGGCGTCTACTGGACCTTCACCGTGATGACCACCCTGGGCTTCGGCGACATCACCTTCTTCTCGGACCCCGGCAAGGCCTTTTCCATTGTGGTGCTTCTTGCCGGCATTGTCTTCTTCCTCATTCTGCTGCCCTTCACCTTCATCCAGCATTTCTACATCCCGTGGATGGAGCGGCAGAAGAAGGAAATGGTGCCGAGATCCCTGCCGGCCGGCACCAGCGGCCATGTGCTCATTGTCGGCTCCAACCCGATAGCGCTGAGCCTTGCCGACACGCTTGCCAGGTACGGCATGCAGGCCATCATCCTCTGCGGGGACATGCAGCGCGCCCTGCAGCTCATCGGCGAAGGGTATCACGCGGCGCTCGGCGAGCACGACGACAAGGAGACGTACATCAAGCTGCGCGCCGAAAAGGCGGCCTCCATGGTCGTCATGGACTCCGACGTGCGCAGCGCGAACATTGTCTTCTCGGCGCATGAAGCCGCGCCGAACCTGTCCATCATAGCCGGCGTGGAAAAACTGGAGGCCAGGGACATTCTGCGCATGGCCGGCTGCAGCCGCTGCTTCCATTTCTACAGCCTGCTCGGCGAGGCGCTCGCGAGGCGCGTGATTCACCCGACCCAGCGCGTGAGTCCGCTCGGCCACTTCGGCCGGCTGATTGTGGCCGAAGCGCCCGTCATGCGCACCCCTCTGGCCGGCAAGACGCTCATTTCCAGCAATATCAGGCAGGTGGCCGGCGTGAGCGTGGTCGGAGTCTGGGAGCGCGGCGTCTTCAGCCTGCCCGGTCCGGAAACGGCCTTCGGGCACAGCACCGTGCTCATGGTGGCCGGCACGGAGGAGCAGACAAAGGCCTTCAACCGCATGCTGAGCAGCACCGAGGAGGAGGCCGCCGAGCAGCCGCCCACCATCATCATCGGCGGCGGCCGCGTGGGGCTTGCCGTGGCCCGCTCGCTTCTGCGCAGGGGCATCCCCGCCGTCATTGTGGACAGAAAGGAGAATGTCAGGGCAGGCAGCATTCCGGTGGTCTGCGGCGAGGCCTCCGATCAGACGGTCATGGAGCGGGCCGGCATACGCGCCACGCCGTCCATCATCGTGACCACGCATGACGACGACGCCAACATCTATCTGACCATCTACTGCCGCCGCCTGCGGCCGGACGCGCAGATCATCAGCCGCGCCTCGCTGGACCGCAACATCAACGGCCTGCACATGGCCGGAGCGGATCTGGTGCTTTCCCTCTCCTCTCTGGTCGGCAGCACGGTCGTCAATCTGCTGAGCCCCAACCGCGTGCTCATGCTGAACGAACGCCTGTCCGTCTTCAGATACACCATCCACGGAAGCCTTGCCGGCACAAGTCTCAGGTCCAGCGGCATACGCAATCAGACGCGCTGCAGCGTGCTGGCAGTCTACTGCGCGGACGGCAGCTCGCACATCAATCCGCCGGCCGACTATGTCCTCAGAATGAGCGACACCATGTATCTCATAGGCGACAATCACTCCCAGAAGCTTTTCCGCGACCGCTACGGCATCGACTCGGAGGACACCAAGAAGGACACCCACAAGACGCCGCAGTGGAGCAAGGTCTCCCCGTCCGAAAAGGAGGACTGAGCCGGACCGGGCGGCCGCCTTCCTCCGGCTGCGTTCCACCGGCAGGGCGCGAACTCCCGGCCGTCGCGGCAGGAGGCAGCCTCCGCCGGCGCGAAAAGAAGCAAAGGGCGCGTCTCCCCGACAGGAGACGCGCCCCGTGAGGCAGCTAAGAAGGACGGTGCGGCGCGCGAATGCGCCTAGACCGCGTTGAAGCCGGGAATGCGGTAGCGCTTTTCAAGCCAGCTGAGGAACCAGGTGGCCACCGTGACCATGGCCAGATAGTAGGCGCCGACGGCAATGAAGACCTCGGTGAAGCGGAAGGTGTCCGAAGCCACCACCTTGCCCTCGCCCATGAGCTCCATGCAGGTCACAAGATAGGCCAGCGAGGAGTACTTGATGAGATAGATGATCTCGTTGCCGCAGCCGGGCAGGGCGCGGCGGGCGGCCTGCGGGGCGACAATCCACACCACGGTCTGGAAGGTGGTGAAGCCCAGGGCCCTGGCGGCCTTGATCTGGCCCTGACTGATGGACAGCAGGGCGCCGCGCACATATTCCGAATGGTAGGCAGCCGAGCAGATGATGAAGCTCAGCAGCGCCGCGCCGTAGGGCTCGAAATAGATGCCGAGCTTGGGCAGGGCGAAATAGATCATCATCAGCTGCACGGCCAGCGGAACGCCGCGGACTATGGCCGTGTAGAGGTCGCCCAGGCGCTGCATCCACGGACTGCCGAAGCCGCGCACGCAGCCCAGGGCAAGGCCGCCCAGAAAGCCGAGCACGCCGGCCGGCACAATCAGGGCTATGGAGACCAGCAGGCCCTGGTTCAGGGCCGGCAGAAGCTCTCCAAACAGGAATTCGGAGTCGTACATGGCCTACTCCATTTCCGTGAGCTTCGTGAAGAAGTCCCTGGTTCTGGTCTGGGCGCCCTCGGCAAGCAGCTCGTCGGGCGTGCCCTGCTCGATGATGACGCCGTTCTGCATGAAGAGAATCTCGTTGGCCAGGGCGCGGGCGAAATCCATCTGGTGCGTGGCCATGATCATGGTCATGCCGTTCTGGGCGAGATCCCGGATGACGGCGAGCACCTCGCCGACAAGCTCCGGGTCCAGGGCGGACGTGGGCTCGTCAAGCAGGATGACCGTGGGGTCCATGGCCAGGGCGCGGGCGATGGCGACGCGCTGCTTCTGGCCGCCGGAGAGCTGGGCGGGATAGTGGAGATAGACGTGGGCCAGACCCACGCGGGCGAGCTCGTCCATGGCGCGCTTCTTCGCCTCGTCGGCATTCATGCCGCGGACCTTGCGCAGGGCGATGCTCACATTGTCGACGGCCGTGAGGTGGTCGAACAGGTTGAAGTCCTGGAAGATCATGCCGACGCGGGCGCGGAAGGCGCAGAGCTCCTTCTTGTCGGAGGGATTGAGCTTCCTGCCCTCGAGAATGATGTCGCCGGAGTCGGGAGCGTTCAGCCAGTTGATGCACTGCAGAAGGGTGCTCTTGCCGGCGCCCGAGGGGCCGATGAGCACCTTGAGCTCGCCGCGCTTCATGGTGAGGGTGCAGTCCTTGAGGATGTCCCTGTTGCCGATGCTCTTGTTGATCACGGACTTGCTGCATTTGCTGTTGGCGTT